>JBOFQC010000727.1:0-16102 GCA_051660725.1 Thermoguttaceae bacterium | reverse complement strand
TGAAACACGACGAACATAAGCAAGTCGGTTTGGAACCAGGCATTATCTGCAAGCAGATTTGCGAACCGAAACTGCGTCACAAGAACTTCCCAAGCGGCGTCAGAGTCGTTATTTCCGAGGTGATACTGAAAAATTACCGGCAAACCTTTCGCAATGCGGCTGGTAACATAAATCGGCACAGAAGCAGAGACCGCATTTGACGCATCTCTAATTTTGATAAGAGGTTGCACAAACATTGGTTTTCTGACAGCAGCCGCGAAGGTGTCAAAAATCGCTTGGTTGTCCTGCACCCATTTGTAAACTTCCGGGTACTCTTCTTTCGTCCAAGGTTCGGATTTCAGACGTTCTGCAAGTTTAAGCGGCGAGCCGGCAACGGTGTCACTTTTACGCAAAAAGACATCCAGTTCGATAAACGGAATTACTTTCTTTTCGTTGCGGTCCTCATTTTTCGCTGCGGTATCACCGTTCTTTGCCTCGGCGTCATCTGGAACGGTATTAACATTTAATTTTTTACATAAAGTTTCCCACATTTTTCTCCGTTCAGTTGGCGTGACGTCAATGCCCGGTTGAAAAACACCCTGCTCAAGAGCGGCAACTAACAGCTTGAAACCGTTATCATCCGAATCACAAGCGACATTTACTTTATCCGCAAGTGCTTGGAAATAATCTACTTCCTGCTTGTTTTCAAGTAATGGGGCGGTTAAATAAGTGGTGTCGCGTGAGATATTTATTGTCGGTATCACGAACATGACAACCATGAAAAAACCAAGAATTGCCGCAATTGGAACAAGTGTTTGCATTTGCGGTATCAATGGAAATTTACCTTCCCAACTTACTGGAAAACAACGGCTCCAGAAAACCGCAAGAGTGAAATACAGCGCATACGAAAACGCAACCACATCTCGAAACAGAATGGCGTCGAGTCCTCCGAAAGCGAACAAAAAAAGCAAGAAAGCAATAATCGGGCGGTAAATCCCGCGGTGCCGGGCGTGTGTGTTTTTGTAACCGTTCACGGTTTTTTAAGGAGGTAGAAGATAGAAGTTAGAAGATAGAAGTTAGGAGTTAGAAGATAGGAGTTAGGTGAACAGGTGAACAGGTGAACAGGTGAACAGGAAAAAAGGGACTTATCACTTATCACTTTATACCGGCGGACTAACGTCCGCCGCTCGCTGTTTCTTCTCCTAAATTTTGCCGTAAACGGCTACATCAAATTATAAGTGTTCCGATTGGTTCACCATTTACAGCTTTGGCAAGATTTCCGTCTGCACGGTAATTGAAAACGCGAATCGGCAATTTATTTTCCCGGCATTTTACAACGCATTCCTGGTCAAGCACTCGCAACTCTTTGCTTAAAAAATCGTCGTAACTTATTTCAGGAAAAAAAGTTGCGTCGGAATTTTTCACCGGATCACTGCTGTAAACGCCGTCAACTTTTGTGGCTTTAAGCAGCATGTCGGCACCAAGCTCAACTGCCCGTTGTGCCGCTCCGGTATCAGTAGTGACGAACGGTAAACCGGTGCCACCAGAAAACAACACGATTCGCCCCTTCGCCCAATGTCGTTTTGCACGCCGCCGATCATACAGTTCAGCAACCGCAACTGGCAGTGCGGACATAAGCCTGACATCACAACCAATCGAACGGATAGCATCCTGTAGCGCAAGCCCATTGATAATTGTCGCGAGCATACCCATTTCGTGAGCAGTAGCGGTTTCAATTGACGCCACTTGTCCCGTTTGAGAATTCGAGTTTGCCGCTTTGAATTCGGAGCCTCGCATTATGTTTCCGCCTCCCATGACAACGCCGATTTTGACACCGTTTGACGCCGCATCACGAAGCTGCGACGCAAGGTGCAGAACGCTTTCCATGCGGATTCCGTTTTGGTGGGCCGGACAAAAACATTCTCCGGAAACCTTTACTATTACAGATTTTATTGACATTCTTGAAAAAAATACGTGCTGGTTAATCTTTCTTTTCTTTTTTTAATCCTTCTGCGAACCGTCCGACGTAATCGATAACGCTGGTGTCACCGCCAAAGCCGAGCACGTGTCCCTTGGCTTCTGTCTGCTGAAGAACAATGTCGCCGGTGTCGAGATCAATTTCCACTTCGCCGGACGCCAATTTGTCCATTATCTGAACTTCCATTTTGGCGTCATCAATTGGTGTCAGACGCTCTGTGGTATACTTAATCAAAGCGAGTCCGTTCCTGACACGTTCCAGTTTGAACTTCTGTTGTATCTTTATTTTTTTTACAGTGCCGTTTGGCAGTGACACCGAAATTTCGTCCTGAATTTTCCACGTGTCGCCTACAGCAACTGGTTCTTTCGGAAGCGGAATCAGAATTTTACTATCAAGTGCTCCGTCAATATAGGGGACAAGCGGAATTTTTTTCTTGATTTCACCTTTTTTGGAAACGGTCAGTTTAGAAAGTGGTATGTTCAAATTGTTCGCAACTTGCTCATAACCGGGCGTCACCTCTTTGTCGGTTTTGCTGTTATACGATGAGTCGGGTCGGTCCGACTGTTTACGGTGCATGTCAACATCTTCGACTTTGTGCTCAACCGTTGCGTTTCCTTCTTCGTCGACTTCCAGAACGGTCCACGATTTGGTCGACTTACTTACCGAGTCGATTATTTCGGTTTTCTGCTGCATCGACGTTTTGACTTTCATCTGATGCACCACTTCCCAACGAATAGTACTCCCAGGTTTAAAATGGTACGTAAGGTCGTACTTTGTCGTATCAGACGGCTTTTGCGCTGCCGGCTTTACTTGCGCGGCAGGCTTGGGCTGCTTTACAGGGACCGTGTTTTCCGCAGAGAAACCATTTTTTATTCCAAAAAGATTAAAAAGAAGGAATAAACAGGAAAAATAAACAATTTTGTGTTTCTGTCGCATAATAGAGTTTATGGAAAAATTTCAAGAACCAGTTAATTGCAACGCGAGTTCTCCGGGTAGTTCAGTTTCTCCGAAACTGGAGCGGCTTTAGTCCCGCATTGATGGTCTGGGCCGATTTTACGGCGACCCCAGACCGTCTTTACGCTGCGCTCCATTCCGGCTTTTATTATGAACGGCATTTGAGAAATGCTGTACAACCCGCCAACTAACGTTGGCGGCTCGCTGGAAAGACGTTGGCGACTCGCCACAAAAAATTACGCATTCTTCAGCGTCGATGCACCGGGTGCCTCTTTGTCAATGTTCGGTGTCAGGTCCATTTCGTATTCGCCCATTGCCCAACCGAAGCAGTCACGCACGAACTTCATCATGTCGGGGTCTTCCCAAAATTCATTGCGGTGTCCCATTGATGTGTACAGAACACGGCCGTTTTTCTGCTTGCGAGCCCAAGTTGCCGGGAAGTTCGGACGGTTGTAGTCGCCACCTTCCATACCGGCTGTTTCCTGCGTCAAAATGACGTGCATGTCTTTATTGAAGTTTTTCAAGCCATACCATTCGTCAAAATATTTGAATTTGTCGCCTTTGTCTTTGAGCCACGGCATTTGAACCGGAGACGAAATGAGCATGTTTGCGTCCTGCTGCGGACCGTGCGAAATGAACTCGGCGCCGAGCATTGTGATGTACGGATCAACTTTTTCCTGATTCTTGTACGGTTCGCCTTCTGTGCGCCAAGTATCAGTTGCCGAGTGGAAAGCGACGAAACCGATACCGCCGTTAATTGCGTCCAGGAATTTTTTCTTTCCTTCTGCCGACATTGCGTTTGGACCGGTGAGCAGGTCGCCGCTGGTGTAAAAGCTGATGCACTGGAACTGCGAAAGGTCTCCGTCAAATATTTTTCCGTCTTTTGTGCAGACGACTTCGACGTCATTTGCAGCGCCGAGTTTTTTCATCGCAATGTCGGAAACGCTCATGCCGTCTTTGACAATACGAACCGGATCATGTTCGAAACCTGCGGAGTTCGTGAAATAAAGCACTTTCATTTTACCGCCGGCTGCAAATGACGTGTTGAACGAAAGGGCCGAAGCTGCGGAAGCTGCAAGACCGACTTTGAGAAAATCTCTTCTTTTCATAATAGTAGTTCCTTAATCAGACGTGTTATACCATGCGTAGCCTTTGAACCGCAGTTTTCCTTGCCTTACCCTGCGGGAAAAGCAAGGGTTTACAAAGCGAGTAAACTGCAACACATTGACAACTTACAGTATACTTGATAATTGGTAACGGAATAAGCTCGTCTTGTTCCGTTACTACGGTACGACAAACCACTCCTACTTAGATTTAATAATTATACATAAAATGTCGTCAAAATAAATACGCCGTGTCGAAAGGTTCGGAATAAAACCGGGGACTTACGCCCCCGGCTCGACAATAAACGCCCTCCGACCCGCTAAAGTTTTTCATTTAACGTAGTGATTCGTTTGTTTATCGAGCGGATTCTTTCTGCGGGAATTTTAAGTATTTTCCGGTCATAACTGATAAGTCCGTTACACTCCGATTCGACATCCGAATATTGGTGGTATACGGCAGCGGAAAGCTGGTTTTTTTTCACCAACGCCTCAAGTGCGAACATTGTGCCGCGAAATTTTCGGTCAAAGTCGGATGCGTCAGCAGAAAGCAGGTACCCCCACGGCTTTTTCGAGGCAGTGTGATCCTGTATTATTAACGAATATCCGCCGAAATCACCTATTACGCCAGCTCGAAACGGGTCGGATTTAGGAGCAACCGGACCTGGAAATTGGTGAATGTCCGCGACTTGGCCGACCCCAATGTCTTTCCAACCGCTTGCAGCGTTGACCAATCTGGTCGGGTCGAGTTTACGAATCAAAAGCGAATAATGATCCGTTTTATGTTGTCCCTGCCCTTCATGAAATAGGACCCACATCACAATACTCGGGTGATTGGAAAAAGCCGGAATAACCTTCGTCAACTCTTCTTCAAACTGTTTTTTTTCAGCAGATGTCTGGTTTGTTCCTGCTGGGATATCCTGCCAAACGAGTAAACCGATTTTATCGCACCAGTAGTACCACCTTTCAGGTTCGATTTTTCCGTGTTTGCGGATCATGTTGTAACCGAGGTCTTTAACCATTAGCAGGTCTTGGCTTACCGCCTCGTCTGAGGGTGCGGTGTAAACCCCTTCCGGCCAATATCCGGCATCCAGAATTCCAAGCTGAAAGTAAAATTTGTTGTTTAATCTGATACGAACTTTACCCTGTTTGTCTTTCGCCAAATCGACTTTTCGCATTCCGAAATACCCGTTTACGGAATCCACTTCTTTGTTGGCGACAAGCAGTCGAATTCGTAGCGTGTAAAGGAACGGAGTTTCCGGAGACCAGAGTTTCAGCTTTTCATTTGGAATTTTTACAATTATTTTACCGTTCGGTCCGCCGAAACTGGTAGCAACCGATTCGCCTTCTGATAAAACTTCGATTTCAACAGCTTCTTCGGCACGTGGATTTTTCACTTCGGTTTCGATTATTACCGTTGAGTCGTCAATATTCGGAGTCGCAGTGTATTTGGAGATTGACGAAACCGGTACCGGCTCCAACCACACGCTTTGCCAAATTCCACTGCACGACGTGCAACGGGTGTTGTTTGGTTGCGGGGACTGCTTGCCGACCATGCCGTTTTGGGTCGGGTCGTAAACAGACACGACCAATTCATGTTCGCCGTTTTCGTTGTTCTTAGCCAAGTAATCGGTTATATCAAATGAAAACGGCGTGAAACCGCATTGGTGGGTACCGACAAATTTTCCGTCAACAATCACGGCGGCTTCCCAATCAACTGCTCCGAAATGCAGAATTACCCGGTCTTTCGGATTCCAATCCTCCGGAATAGAAAAAAAACGTCTGTACGTGACCCGGTCAAAATTCCATTTTACTCCCGAAAGCGGCGATTCCAACGGAAACGGCACTAAAATCCGGTAAGGATATTCTGACTCGGTTGATTTTTCCTCACTCGTTTTTTTAGTTGGCGTTTGCCCACGAACAACGCTTGCCAAATAATTACTCGGTTCTGGAGCTTCTTCGCTAGGCGGTTCGTTGGCATCTTGTTTTACCGGACCGTCAATATTATCAATATTGTCAATATTGTTTATGCTGTCATTCTTTTCGCTATTAGTGCTTTTTATATCGTTAATGCTATCTTTCGTATTTTTATTTGGCTCATTAATATCACGTACAGCAATATTTTCTATCTCTATTCCCTCTGATTCGTCTTCATATAATGTGCCGTTTCCGTGAATACTTTCATCTGTAATGCCCGGTTCCGGCATTGTTTGGATAACCCCACCTTTTTTTATCTTATGCCCCGGAAGTGGAGCAGTATTTTTAGACTCAGGGTGAAGCGGCGAAGTGCCCGGCTTGAGTTCCCAAACACCATTTAAGCTCAGCCAATTAGGGCGAACCATTGTAGGACGCGGATACTCGGAAAGAATGTTGTCTAAATCGAGATTTTCGCTAAATTCAGTTGAAATCATCGAAGATTTCGGAATCCACTCATCACTCGGTTGCGGCAAGTGCTTTAATTCCTGCATATCCTGATTTTCTAGCTGTGCGTAAACACTCTTATTCGGAGCTTGAGCCAGCCAGCATGCTATGCAAACCAGATTTATTAAAAAAAATAAATTTTTGACTTGAATCTTCATTTTATGAGTAAATTTTACGCAATTATTATTAACCTGAGCTGCGAGTATACATATTCCAGCCTGATGTGTAAAGCCGGAAATTTTGGGTTGGTTTTTCGGCCTCTATTATCTCGGGGAATTCTTTTGTATACTGGGAATGTTTTCTGCCGCAAGGGGTCGTAAACTCCTGTTATTTTCCTTCCAGAGTTTCAGGTCAGAAGCTTGGAGCCGTGCGTTAGAAGTCTGAAGTCTGAAGTCTAATTTCTTACGTCTTCCCAACTGTATTTTCCTGTAATCAGTAAATGAATGTTTCCGAGAACTTACAAAATGTTTCCGAGCGGATAACCGCGGCGGCTGAGCGGTCTGGCCGTGCTGCAGAATCCGTACGGTTGGTCGCCGTGACGAAATACGCTACGATTAAAGACAAATTCGTAGATTCGCTCATTGAAGCTGGTTGTCATGATTTCGGCGAAGCAAGACCGCTCGCTTTGCAGGAAAAAGCTGAATATTATTCGTCAAACTCGTTTTACGCGAATAATCCGTCACTGAGTACGGCACCGGCTTTACATTGGCATTTGATCGGGCCGCTGCAGAGAAATAAAATTCGGAAGGTTTTGCCGTACTGTTCGTTGATCCACTCAGTTGATTCGCTCAGACTCATGGAAGCAATAGATCGAATTGCGGACGAAGAAAATTTTACGCAACGAATTCGTGTGCTGCTGGAAATGAACATTTCGTCCGAATCAGCGAAGCAAGGTTTCACGTCAGACGAACTGCCCGCAGCGGTTGAAGCTGCCGAAAAGTTTAAGCGGTTGGAAATTTGCGGTCTAATGGGAATGAGCGGTCTGGAATCTGATGACGCGAAAAAAAGACTTGAATTTAGTTCGTTACGGCAAATGTCCGAATCGCTTGCAAACAGGTTTCAGTTCGCATGTCCGCAAAACGTATCATTTTCTGAACTTTCAATGGGAATGAGCGACGACTTCGAAATTGCAATTGAAGAAGGAGCCACAATTGTGCGTATCGGCTCAATATTATATTGATATAGACAGTTGGAAAAAAATGTTAGCCGCCGAGCCCTGCTCGGCGTAGCTCCTCTGAGGAAAATTATTCCGACGCTCTGTAACACATTTAAAAATGTCATAAAAGAACATGTACAACACAGTAATTGACAGAATCGAAATTTACAAACTTGATGTTCCATTTTACGAACCGTTTGTGATATCACTTGGAACGATAACAGCAGCGAACAACATCGCAATCAGAATCCACACAAAATGTGGCCTCGTCGGTACCGGCGAAGCGAGCCCATTTGTTTACATCGTTGGGGAGACACAAGCGACTGATTTCGAACTTGCGAAAGACTTTGCGAAGTTGCTTATAGGACGTGATCCGCTTGAAATTGAAAACCGGATCAAGGAACTCGATTCTGCGATTTCTGCAAACTACACGATAAAAAGTGCTTTCGACATGGCAATTTACGACGTGGCGTCACAAAAAGCTGGCATGCCGCTTTATAAATTTCTGGGTGGTGCCAACAACCGCAGAATTTTCACTGATATGACGGTTAGCATCAACACGCCGGAATACATGGCGAAAAAAGCGTTGCAATACAAGAATGACGGATTTCCCGCTTTAAAGGTGAAACTTGGCACCACAACGGAACTTGATGTAGCAAGGATCAAGGCGATTCGGGAAGCGGTTGGTTATGATATCCCGCTTCGCATTGACGCCAACCAAGGTTGGAATGCCGTAACTGCTATTCGCACTTTGAAAGCACTTGAGCCGTATAATGTCGAACATTGTGAGGAACCCGTGCCACATTGGAATAATGCCGATCTTGTTCGAGTCCGCGAACAGAGTCCGATCTCTATTATGGCTGACGAATCGGTGTTTGACCACCACGATGCTTTCCGTTTGGCGTCACTTGGAGCTTGCGATTACTTCAACGTGAAATTGTCGAAGTGTGGTGGCATTTTCAACTCGCTTAAAATAATCGCAATTGCTGAATCAGCAGGTATTAAAACGCAAGTCGGCTGCATGAACGAAACCCGTTTGGCTCTTACAGCTCTGACGCACCTTGTTGCCGCGAGAAATAACATTGTGCATTTCGACATAGATTCATGTTATCAGCAGACGCTTGATCCAGTCGTCGGCGGCATAGAAAATGTCGGCGGAGGCGAGTGGCGGCTGCCGGAAACGCCGGGGCTTGGAGCGAAATTCGACCCTGAATACCTTGCTAAAATGGAAAACGTGGTTATTGGTAATTGCTGATTTATAACCGTAAACGGTAGAATTGACGAGTTATACCGGGAGCCCGGTATGGGCGGTGCGATTCGCGTGAAGTGTTCCGCCTCTCGTTGGTCGGCTATTTTACCGAGTTTTTCAATGTTTGGTACTGAACATCCTCAGCTTGCCCGACATTGGAAAACATGCAGTTTTTGCCGGGCGACAGTATAGTAGAACATCCCCTCCTATCTCCTAACTCCTAACTCCTTAAAACATTGAACGGCTATCAATAATGGCACCACACACATTACAATGACACCACATAAAATTAACGAGACATATCCGTATGTTATGAACAGTGCGCCCGGCCCCATTACAGTGATTAATGGAAAGGAAATGCTGTATTTTGGCGGCGTTGGTTACTTTCAGCTTCACAACCACCCGGATGTCATAAAGGCGGCATGTGAAGCGACGATGATGTACGGCATATCGAGTGCCACTTCGCGTGCGTATGTTGGCATGACACCGCTGCACTACGAAGTCGAGTGTAAAGCCGCTGAGTTTTTTGGTACAGAAGACGCCGTTTACCTTCCGTCCGGCTTTCTGAGCAATGTCGCCGGCATGCAAGCGCTGTATGAAATGGGTAAATTTGACACCATATTTATCGACGAGTTCGCCCATTATTGCAACAAGGACGGAGCATACAGCGTCGGGTGTCCTGTCCACAAATTCAAAAATAACGACCCGCGAAACCTTGAGGAGCAGATCAATAAAAACCTGAAACCCGGCGAAAAACCGCTCATTGCAACTGACGGTCTGTTCTCAGTTTACGGATATTTGGCCCGAATTCCAGAGTTGTTGAAAATTGCCGAAAAACATGACGCCACGTTGTGGATTGATGACGCCCACAATTCAGGTGTCATTGGCACAAAGGGACGAGGAGCTTATGAATATTTCGGCTTGGATTCACCTCGATTATTTTTCGGCACAACACTGTCAAAAGCGTTTGGCGGATTTGGCGGTGTCATACCAGGCACAGCAGAATTTATTTCTAGCGTCAGGAAAACCGGTGTCATGAACGGTGCCACTCAACCACCTGCAGCCGCAGCAGCTGCTTGCCTGAAGGGACTAGAACTAGTTACAGCCAATCCGCAGTGGCGAGAACTACTTGGCAGTAATGCAAGGTATTTGAAAACACGTTTGAACGTAATTGGTGTCAAAGTAGAAATAAACGATTTCCCAATGACAGCTTTTTCGCTGAATGACACCGACTCGCTGAAACAAATTCACTCAATACTTATTGAACGCGGAATTTTCATTCAGCTTTCAAATTATGTTGGTGCCAATAAACAAGGCGCATTACGAATGGTTGTTTTTTCCACGCACACGAAAGAGCAGATTGACCAACTTATTGACGCCCTTGCGATTTTGTTGCGTGGTATTGTATGATTCACATAAACGCAATTACATCGTGAGATTAACCTTTAATAAAGTTTGATATTCCCAACCCATTACTTCACCTAACGTCTTATCCCACAATGAATAAATTTATTAAGTACGCGCATCTGTTCTTAGTGGCAGCAAGCCAGTTACTGGTGTTAATATTGACACCGGTTTATTCTGCACAGCTAGACTCCTCAAAAGTCGACCAGATCGTTTCCGAAACAATGGAAGTTTTTCAGGTTCCGGGTGTTGCAGTTTGTGTAATTGAAGACGGAAAAGTTGTCCACCAAAAAGGTTACGGTGTTAAAACGGTTGGCACCACTGACGAAGTGAAGCCGTCAACGAATTTTGCAATTGCGTCGAACAGTAAAGCATTTACATGTGTCTGTCTTGGAATTCTTGTTGATGAAGGCAAGATCAAATGGGACGATAAGGTGACCGAATATATTCCCGAGTTCAGGCTTTACAGCCCATATGTAACAGAGGAATTTACAATTCGTGACTTGCTATGTCATCGCAGTGGTTTAGGGCTCGGGGCAGGCGACTTGATGATTTTTCCTGATTCGGGAGACTACACGATTGCTGAAATAATATACAACATGAGATACTTGAAACCGGTGTCAAGTTTCCGTTCGAAATACGATTACGACAACTTGCTTTACATTGTAGCTGGCGAAATTGTTTCGCGGGTGTCGGGGCAAACGTGGTGGGATTTTGTCGAAACCCGGATTATGAAACCGCTGGAAATGGACCGTTCTGCAGGGGATTATTCCAGACTCGGCGAATTTGAAGACGTGGTGTCACCACATGGTGTCATTGAAGGGAATCTTACAAAAATGGACCGCTACACACAGAAAACAGTAGGAGCTGCCGGCGGAATTTACTCCAGTACAGAAGATTTGGCCAAATGGTTGCAGATGTTATTGAATCGTGGAAAATACGGCGAAAACCTCGAAAACCAAATCGTCAGTGACGCCGTGATTAAAGAAATCTGGAAGCCGCAAACTATACAAAGTGGCGGTATTCTCGGCGGGCCGTTTAACACGCATTTCAATTGCTATGCGCTTGGCTTCCGAATTAGCGACGTCAAAGGTGAGTTTCAGGCAAGTCATACCGGCGGCGTGCCGGGCATTTGGACCGAAATTACACTTTTGCCGGAACGTAAAGTTGGTATCATTGTACTTACTAACCAGCAATGTTCGCATGCCTTTCAAACGATCACTAACAGTATAAAAAATCAGTACCTGGGCGTTGAACACGATTGGCTCAAGGAAAACACAGAGCGATATGCAAAATCCCGACTTGACGCCAAAAAAATCGAAGACGAAGTTTGGACCGACGTTGCCGCTACACAGAAAGCGAATGAAGGAAACGAATTCGACATGAAGCCGTTTGTTGGTAAATATAATGACCCTTGGTTCGGTGAAGTTGACATCATTGATAAAGATGGACAACTTTGGTTCGTTTCAAAGCGTTCAACCAAAATGACCGGTCCGCTTTTTCCGTATAAAGGACATACGATGATTGCGAAGTGGACCGACAGGGAAATGGAAGCCGATGCTTACGTGAAATTTGAGTTGGATGTAAAAGGGAACGCGAGTGGAATCAAAATGGCACCAGTTTCTCCGCTGGTCGATTTCAGCTGGGATTATCAGGATTTGCACTTTTCAAAAGTGCCTGAACTCTGAGCGTCAGGATGATTTTGTGACAATTTTGTATAGTTCGTCCAGTTTCTCCGAAACTGGAGCGACTTTCGGAGAAAGTCACCTACCTTGTAATACACAACAGAAAACATTTTCCCTGCTGGAACCTGACACCGCTTTCCAGTATCAACCAACACTTATTACACATTTCACAATGCAACCGTTAATATCAGGCGACGACACCTGGCTTATTTGGACGTTTCTTGTAGGAATGGCGTCGCTTAGCCTGTTTCTTGAATATAAGTATAAATGGGCCAAACGTGTGACGGGAGCTGTACTTGCGCTAACTGGCGGCATGGTGGCGTCAAGCTGTTTTATTGTTCCAACGGAATGTGAAGCGTATGATATTGTCTGGACTTATTTGATACCTCTGGTCATACCGCTGTTGCTTATCAAGATGAACGTGTTCACGATTTTTCGTGAAACCGGCAGATTGCTTTGGGTATTTCATTTCGCGGCTCTTGGCACCGTTATCGGGAGCTGCGTAGCTTATCAGGTACTGAAAAGCTGCATACCCGGCTTGGACACAATTGCTCCTGCAATGGTCGCAAGTTATATTGGCGGCGGAGTTAATTTCGTGGCAATGGTGGCAACGTTTAAACCAGACAAGGCCCTCGTGAACGCCACTCTTGTTGCGGATTCCGGAATAATGGTTGTGTATTTTCTTGTGCTTATCATGCTGCCGTCAATTGGTTTTTTTCGTAAACTGTTCCCCTACACCAAAAAAACGAAAATGCTTTGCGTTGGGGAAGGTGACACGCGGAATGAGAATTATTGGGAGCCAAAACCAATCGGAATTTTGGATATAGCAAAATCACTCTTTATTGCTTTGGTTATTGCAACGATTTCGGTTAAAATCAGCGGTTACTTCGGTGAAAAGACACAGCCGTTTTTGTTGCAAATGTTTTTAGGTCAAAAGTATCTTGTTCTTACGACGCTTTCGCTAATATTTCCGCTTGTATTTCCCAAAGTCGCGGAGTCAATTGTCGGCAACGACGAAATTGCGACTTTTTTCATTTTCATTTTTTTCGTTTGTCTCGGAGTGCCGGCCAGCATAATTTCGGTAATTAAAACGGCACCACTTATGCTTTTATTCTGCGCGATTATACTGTTTTTTAATTTTCTGGTCGCAATTGTGCTCGGTAAATTATTCAAGTTCGAGCTTGAGGAAATCGTTTTGGCTGGTACACTTACATCAGGCGGACCAATGAACGGCGTTGCAATTTCAATTTCAATGCAGTGGAACAAGCTGATTATTCCGTCAATGATGGTCGGTATCTGGGGTTATATTATTGGTAATTACATTGGTTTTATTTTCGGAAAGATTATTGAATTATGAACATTTTAGTGACAGGCGGAGCAGGGTATATCGGATCACACGCAGTCAGGCAACTAATGGAAGCGGGGTATAATCCCGTTGTGCTAGACAACCTCAGTTACGGTCATCGTGAAGCGGTGCCGGAAAGTGTGCCGTTTTATCAAGTCGATCTAGCCGAAACCGATAAAATCGTGGAAATTCTCGTCAAACACAAAATTGATGCCGTGATGCACTTCGCAGCCTTGATTGCTGTTGGCGAGTCCGTTGAAAAGCCGTTACTTTACTACCAGAACAACACTGCCGGGGCCGTTAGTCTACTAACCGCAATGAAAAAAGTCGGCGTAAAAAAATTCGTATTCAGTTCAACCGCAGCAACTTACGGCGAACCGGAAGAGACGCCACTTTTCGAAACTACTCGGCAACTGCCAATCAACCCATACGGCAGATCGAAGTGGTTCGTTGAGCAGATTCTGCGAGACAACGTGGTGTCAGACCCGGATTTCGGATTCGTGACATTCCGGTATTTTAACGTCGCTGGTGCCAAACCTGACGGAACAATTGGCGAAAATCATGATCCCGAAACACATCTGATACCACTTGTGCTTTTTGCCGCACTTGGAAAGCGAAAAGCGATTACGGTTTTTGGGACCGATTACCCGACGCCGGACGGAACCTGTATCCGTGATTACGTTCACGTCGAAGATTTGGTTGCCGCACATATTCTGGCGATCAACTCCGTAAAGCCAGGTGACGCAAGGTTTTACAACCTCGGAATCGGACGCGGCTACTCTGTCCGTGAAATACTTGACGCCGCAAAGAAAGTGACCGGTCTGGAAATTCCGACTCAGTTCGGGCCTCGTCGTGACGGAGACCCGTCTGTATTATACGCCAACTCCGACAAAGCGCAGACCGAACTGAATTGGAAGCCAAAATTCACCGACGTGGAAGAAGTAATCGCAACCGCCTGGAACTGGCACCAGAAGAATTCCTGAAGGTCAGTATCAGAGGCTCCCTTTTGTGCTCGGCACCCCTTTTTGGCGGGAATCAACTTCAACCGCCATTCGAACCGCGCGGGCTGTTCCTTTAAAAAGTGCCTCGGCAATGTGGTGCGAGTTCGTACCGTAGTGTAATAGCTGATGTAAGTTACACAAACCGGACATTGCAAATCCCTGCCAGAATTCGTGAATAAGTTCAGTGTCAAATTCGCCGATCTTTTGCGTCTGGAAATTTACGTTGTACGCAAAGTGCGGCCTGCCACCAAAATCAACGGCAACTGTCACCAGCACTTCATCCATTGGCAACGTGAAGTGGCCGTAACGGCGAATTCCGCTCTTGTCGCCAAGAGTTTGCACCAATGCCTGACCGAGCACGATTCCGACATCTTCGACCAAATGGTGTCCGTCTACATGGAGATCACCAGTTGCCTTGATTTTCAGGTCAATAAGCGAGTGACCGGCAAAAAGTGTCAGCGCATGATCCAAGAAACCGACACCAGTGGCAACATCGGCTTTACCGGTTCCGTCGAGAACAAGTTCGAGTGAAATCTGCGTTTCTTTCGTGTTTCGTGTAATTTTAGCTGTGCGTGACATGGGCTATTGCTTTTCACCAATAAAATAGTAGTGCGGCATTTTGAAAAACGGGTTCGGAAAATACGGGATTCTCGTGTATCTTTCCTCGAATTTTACCGGTTTGAACTTGCTATGCAAATACGGTACGTGGTCCGGCGACGGAAAAACGTTATCGGTTGCGAACCAGACCGGCCAAAACGAACGCTTCATCCAGCTGTGTTTTACGTGATTTTCGGCCGGGTGTTTTCGAGAAACGTAAAAATCGACGACGCCGATTTTTCCGCCCGGTTTGAGCAAATCGTAAGCGTGGTCAATTGCCGCGAACCAATCCGGTATCATCGTAAGCGAATACGAAAAAGTGACGAAATCGACTTTTCCTTCCGGCGGCACAAATGTCGTGGCATCCGCTTCGGCTGTTGAAACGTGCGACCAACCGTTCGCTTCGATTCTTTTATCCGCAACTTTCAGCAACGAGCCGGCAAGATCGACGACATAAATTTTCTTGAGCTTATTTATGTGGTCGCCGAAAAAATCGAGATTCGCGCCTGTTCCGCCACCCATGTCGAGCCAAACGAGGTGGTCTTCAGATTGGTCAGTGTTCGGTTTGGATGCAGCGATTTCCAGCATGTTTTGCCAAAGCTCCTCTCGACCAAGCAGAAGACGACGTCTGAAGCTGTCGTAATCCGACGCTTGGCCGGAGTAGAAATTATCCATTCGCTCAGCGTGATCGGTCCCCTGCACCGGACGAATCGCCATGTGGTATATTATTTTTAGGTCGGACCAGATGCCCATTTTTTTAGGAGTTAGGAGTTAGGAGTTAGGAGTTAGAAGTTAGGAGTTAGAAGTTAGAAGTTAGGAGTTAGATGTTAGGAGTTAGATGTTAGGAGTTAGAAGTTAGGAGTTAGAAGTTAGATGAAATTTCCCGCAGTTTTGGGACTTTTTCGTATTTTTTCATAAACGAAACAGTTTTTCTCAAATCGCCGGAGTGGTCAAAATCACGGTTTCATTTCGGTCGGCGAAATGTGTGAAATATGGCATCTTTTACGATAATTCTAACTCCTATCTCCTAACTCCTCAATTCTACGATAAGCAATTCGTGCATTATTCTAAACCGGGACTAAATATTTGTCCACTGGCCTGAAAAGACTTCCGTTGCCGAACCGGTCATGTAAACGTGGTTGTCTTTTTCCGACCATTCGATATTCAAATCACCGCCAAGCAGGTGAATCGTGACATTTCTGTCAGTGTAGCCGTTTAACACCGCCGCAACAG
>JBOFQC010000726.1:0-5605 GCA_051660725.1 Thermoguttaceae bacterium | reverse complement strand
CGGCTTCAATTTATACACTGCTCTTGAAGCGTGCAGCGAACATCTTGAACGGTTTGGCGGACATGCTTCAGCAGCCGGTTTGGGAATCAACGCCAAAAATGAAAAATGTACAGAAGATAATGTCGTGTTGTTTCGGGATGCTTTTTGTGAATACGCTCAGAATGAAATAACCGACGAAATGAGAACTGCTGAAATTTTAATCGACGCAGAATCGCCACTCGGTATTTTCACGCTTAAACTGGTTTCACAGATTGAGGGCTTAGCTCCGTTTGGTTGCGCGAATCGCAGACCGATTTTTTGCGCACGCGGAGTTTATCTTTCGGATCAGCCTAAAAAAATGGGCGCGGAAGACCGACATTTTTCAGCGGTGTTTGAACAAGACGGAATTTCATTCAGGACGGTTTCATTTGGAAATGGTTCCTGGGTGGATAAAATGGAACAACACGGAGCCGGACCGTTTGACATTGCGTTTCATGTTGTTACGAACCATTTCGGCGGAAAAAGCAAAGTTGAACTGCAACTCATTGATTGGAAATCCACTTCTTCTCCGAATCAATAAACAGCCGCAACAATCTTGAAACTCAGCACTTTTATACTGTACGACGTCATTATGTTGACATTTTCCAATAACGGGATTTGTGAATATAAAAACAATGATACCAACAAAATCACGGGAAACGAAGCCGACCAACGGGAGGCGGGATACTTCACGCGAAGCGCACCGCCTTGCCGTGCTACGGCATAAGAACGTATTATGATAACCAAAATAACGGGTAAACTGGTTCAACTGTCACAAGAACGGGCGGTAATTGCAGCCGAGCCGTTTGAATACGAAGTACTGATTCCTGAGTACACGAGAAGACAACTCCAGAGCGAACTCGGAAAAATTGTCAGTCTGCATACGATTTACTCACTCGACGGAAATCCTCAGGGGAAAATGATGCCGCGAATGATCGGCTTTTTAACCGAAGCTGAACGTGAATTCTTCGACCTTTTTTGTAGCGTAGACGGAGTAGGAACGAAAAAAGCACTGCGTGCAATGGTCAGGCCGGTTCAAGACGTCGCGGTTGCAATTGAAGAAAAAGACGAAAAATTTCTTTCGAGTCTGCCTGGTATCGGGGCTGCAATGGCTGAACGAATTGTCGCAAAATTACGTAGAAAAGTGCCGAAATTTGCACTTCTTATTTCTAAAGCGGCAACTGATTCGGCTAACATTAAGAATGACGTTGTGTCGGAAACTTTCGAAGCGTTACTTGCACTTGGTCACACGGAAGCCGACGCCAGACGCTTAATTGACACTGCCTGCCAGTCGAAAGCGAAATACAAAGATTCCGCCGAACTTATCCAAGCGATTTACTTGAGTAGCCGTTAAACTCTCTTCCTCAGGTGCGGAAAACAAAAAGGCCGCGAAGAGGAAGCCCCAAACACATGAGAGTAACCACTTATGGCTGCTTAGTTTCCTACCTGACCAGATTCACAGCCTCCCATTGCAGGGGCCCCCACTCCGAGGCCTTAATACATATAGTACCCGGTCACGTCATTTTTTCAAGTGGGGATGTTGCGGGCAGTAATATAAAAAAGAGCCGGGGACGAAGTGACGTAGTCACTAGGTTGCGCCGCCTCTTTATTGACTACGCAGTATAGTAAGTTGAAACTTCAATGCTTAAAGCCTTATCAATTACCAGTCTTTCGAATCCGAAAATCAAGGCGGCTGTTCGTCTGCAAAATGGTCGGGAAAGACGCTATGAACGAAAATTTCTAATTGACGGAATCCGTGAAATTGATCGCGCGATTTCTTCCGGCTTTACAATTCTCGAACTTTTCGTACTTGAAAAAAGCTCGTGTTCGCCGAACATGGCCGAAAAATTGAACGGGTTACTAAAAAAAACCGAGCAGAAACGGATTCCGACATGTACTGTCACGAAACCGGTATTTGAAAAACTCGCTTTTGGACAAAGGTTCGAAGGTGTGGTTGCCGTTGCTGAAACACGGGAGTATTCTTGGAACGAACTAAAATTGTCGGAACCCCCACTTGTTGCCGTGCTTGAAACATTGGAAAAGCCGGGCAATCTCGGAGCGGTTCTTCGTACCGCAGACGGTGCCGGGGTTGAAGCGGTAATCGTTGCCGACCCACTTTGCGACGTTTATAATCCGAACACGATTCGAGCAAGTTTGGGCACTATTTTCAGCGTGCCCGTGATTGTAGACAACTCGGCAAATGTTATCTCGGAGCTGCGAAAACGTAAAATTAGTATTGCAGCCGCCCGTTGTGAAGGTTCAATTTGTTACACCGAATTTGATTTCAGACAAGCAAGTGCAATTGTGCTTGGAGCCGAAGCTGACGGCTTGTCCGACGCATGGCACGGAAATGATATCCAATCTGTTCGACTTCCGATGTGTGGAATCGCAGACAGTCTTAACGTATCAAACGCAGCCGCTGTTTTATTTTACGAAGCACACAGACAACGGCACAGAACGGAATAAAAAAATTCGGTTTATCAGCAACCAGAAGGTCCTCTGATTATTTAGCCGTACTGTATAACCAATTTTTCATTTGTCGAAGTAATACACTGCGTCTTGGCTATGAAAGCGTCCTAGCCCTGTAATCGTCCTACACCCTGAAAGGGCGGAGAGCCGGGGGTTACGTCAATAATAAATCATACAGTACAGATATAACGTCTAAAATCTGACGTCTAACGTCTAATACCTGACAAATTTTTTTCTTTTTTATTGACATTGCTTAATACTCAACCTATTTTTATATGTTAATGATAAATCGTTGAGTTGAATAGTCGGTTTGTACGGATTATTATAAGGTCTGTGCAATCATTTAAACCATATCTCGCTATAAACTTGCCCAATGGAGTTGTAACAATGTCGAACCCTTCGATACAACCTGAGTTATCCACACAAGCAGAATCTTCTGCATCAGATAGTCCGATTCCCAAATTTCTGCAGACACTTTCTGGAGCAGAAGCGAGGTTAAATTCAGTTACTACACAATTAGTTAAACTGACGAAAGAGATTCAATCAGCCCTATCGCAAGTTGCCGAAGTAGTGGGCGCAATTGATTCAGCTAAAACTGATCTTGGCGAAGCGGATACCCAGTTAGCCATTGGTCGCAAACAAATGGAAGATGAATTGGCTGCGCAATTTGACGAACGCAAAGCAGCTCTTGATGCTGAACTCGAAAAATACAAGCAAGAACTCGAAGTTACCAAGAGCCAGTTCCACGCAGAATGGGAAAACGAAAAACGTATACGTGCAGAAGAACGTCAAGCAGAAGAACAACGCGTAACATTAGCTTCCGCCGCTCTGCAACAAATGCAAAATATGTTGAACCAGTTCTCAAGTACGTTTACTGGTCACGGTATTTTTCCAACGCAACCTCAAACTGAACCGACACCGGAACCCGTTGCCGTTGAAGAGCCGAAACAGCCGGAACCGACACCGGAACCCGTTGCAGTTGAAGAGCCGAAACAGCCGGAACCAACACCGGAACCCGTTGCAGTTGAAGAGCCAAAACAGCTGGAACCGACACCGGAACCCGTTGCAGTTGAAGAGCCAAAACAGCCGGAACCGACTCAAGAACCCGTTAGCGTTGAAGAGCCAAAACAGCCGGAACCGACACCGGAACCCGTTAGCGTTGAAGAACCCGAACAGCCGGAACCGACACCGGAACCCGTTAACGTTGAAGAGCCGAAACAGCCGGAACCAACACCGGAACCCGTTGACGTTGAAGAACCCGAACAACCAGAACCTGCCCCAAAACCTAAAAAATCGAAAAAAGCCGCACCTGCCCCGGAACCCGTTGCTGAAGAAGAATCTGATGAGGGTAATTTTACAATTGTACCTGACGATTTGACCTTCTCACCAGACGCCGGTTCAGAAGATTCAACAACTCTCGATTTTGTGTTGCCTGATATCATTTCAATAAGTGACAGTGACAACGACGATTCAAGTGCTTCTGATTCTTCAGACGCCAGTGATGACGATTTTGAACTGTTCCCGCAAGGTGAAACGGTTGAATCAATCAATAATGGTGATGACGAAACCGATTTTGACTTGTCATTTCTGTCATCGGAAAATAGCGAAAACGAATCTGAAGAACAGAAAGATGATTCAGAAGGAGAAGATGATTTCGACCTGAATCTCGACATGCTAAACAATATCTCTACAACCGTTTAGTCTAGACGCAAGGCTCCAGGCATCAGCAGCAAGCCGCTAACGTCAGTTGGCGGGTATTACTGAGCGTCAGGATTATTTTGCATGTTAGCCGCCGAGGAATCTGCCGTTCAGGCATAAATCGCACGGCGAAGCTCCCCGGAGCAGGGCTCCGGGGCTAACTAGGATGAAAAATTTTTACGCAAAATTTATCCGGGACAAGGTTTCTTCTTATTATTTTCTACCGGTGTAAAGAATAACTGTTCCGAAGTTCATTTCCTGAAACCGTACTTCTTCAAGGCCCCAACGTTTCAACCTCAGAGTAAGAGCTTCACCTTTTTCGAATTGAACAACGCTTTCGGAAAAATATTTGTACGCACCGTCTTGGTTTTTTGAAATACGTTGCCCAATAATAGGGAGAATCCTGCGAAGAAAAAAATTGTAAACGCTTGAGATAACAGGTTTGCTCGGGAGTCCGAAATCCAAAATTGCGACTACTCCACCTGGCTTGCATACCCTAACCATTTCGGATATTCCGCGGTCTGTGTCTTCCATATTTCGCAAACCGAAAGCGACGCTAACAACGGAAAATGCGTCTGCGTCAAACGGTAATTCCAGAGCGTCCCCTTCTAAAAGCTCAATGTCTTCTGTTGCGCCGATTTTTGCAATTTTTTTACGCCCTATTTCCAACATTTTGGGAGAAAAATCAATTCCGGTTAAAATTTTCGACGCATTTTCAGACGTTGTTTCCGTTCCTGACAAACGGGATTTACGTGTGCGTTTCAGATATTCTCTGTAAAGAGCAATTGACAAATCGCCGGTACCGCAGCAAACATCCAGAAATGGAACGGCTTGTGAAATCGGTTCACGTAACATGTCCAGAACGATTTTTGCCGTTTTTTTTCGCCACGACCTGTCAATTCCACAAGAAAGCAAGTGGTTGATAAAATCGTAACGAGGAGCTATCTGGTCGAACAAGCTCCGAATTTTTTCTTCCGATTTGTCAAGACTCATTTTTTAATGATGATTACAGTTTACTCCTCGAGATATTCGCTGTACCAGAGAGTTCCGAGTGGCTGTCCCCCTTCTACCATACACCGAACAATTGGGTCGTCGCTTGCCCTGCGAATTGTCGCGAATCCGTCTGCTCCTTTTTCCAGAACCCATACTTCTTGCGGAGACAAAGCGTCGACCAAATACGGCTGGTGCGTCGTAATGAAAAATTGGGAACCGCAGCCGTTGTCAAGATAGTCACGTATTTCGTCGATAAAAGAGCGTAAAAGTTTGTGATACAAACCGTTTTCCGGCTCCTCAAAGCAAATGAACGGTGCCGGGCTCGGGTCCGCAAATAATAACATGTAAGCGAACATTCGTAACGTCCCGTCGGAAATTTGAGAAGCGTAAAACGGTTCGGAAAATCCTTCGTTTTGAAAGCAGAGTA
>JBOFQC010000725.1:0-1790 GCA_051660725.1 Thermoguttaceae bacterium | reverse complement strand
ATCCGACTCGGTTACTTTTTCTGACTCGGCTGTTTTATCTGACGCCGCTGTTTTATCTTGCGTATAAACAACGTCAGAAGTAGAAGCATCCTTTTTTGAGGAGGTGATTAATTTCGATTTAATCTCGGAATTGATGAGCTGCTTAAAATCGGAATCAAGCAGATTCGATTCGTCAACGGTATCGGCTTCAACGGGATAATCGCGGTCAACGAAACGCCGAATAGTTCTCGGACCTCCTGCGACAAGCATTGAAAGCGGCGTCCAGGGGCCGAGGTCACGGATTTCAGCCATGTCCGCACCAGGCGCAGGGGTCGGACGTATCCCGTCGTCAAACAACGTGGGAAGTACTCGGAGCGTTTGACCGGTTTGGAAAAGCGAAAGGTACGCCGCTTGTACATACCGCCTCAGTGAAAGTAACGAAGCGTGAAGTGAAATTACATCAGTGCGGCTTCCGGCAATTGAAGAGTCCGTACTTGCGTAAACACCGTCAATTAGCGATTCGCTCTCGGTTAAAAGTTCGTCGATTAACGAAAGTAAAATGTCAAGTTGCGTTTCAACTCTGGCAAGTGTCGGCGGTGTCAGCGCAAATTCGTGGTCGTTGTATTTTCGCAATTGGGCCAATAATAAAGCAATTGCATTTACTTTTTCACGTAATAGAGCGGCGTTGGCGACTTCCGATTTCAGGTTTGTTTTGCGGAACAGGCCGAGTTGGGTTACACGGCTCCAATTCCGGCTGACGTTTCCGAAACTAGTTTGCGCATTGTTCACATAGGAAACAAACGAGTTTGGCAGGTCGTGCAAAATGGTGTCAGGCCGATGTGTCAGGGTTCGGTAAGCTGCAAAAGAGCTGTAAAGATGTGACGCGGTTGTTTCATCCGGAGTCATTGCAACTGCTGGAGGGGAAACTTCACGTGGTTTCTGCCTTCTTTGCGGCATTGTACTTGCGGCTTCCTGCGCTTCTTGTGCCGCTTTCATCTGTTTTTCACGTACTTTTGAAACAACTTCGGCAAAAGATTTCGAGCTTTCCACTTGTTTCGGAGAAACGTGTTTGAATTTTTTACCGCTTTTCGTTAACAGTGAAAGTGCAAGCACGTCTTGCCGGAATTCCGGTCTGTCAACGGTTAAAAACGGGATGTATTCCCAGATTTCCGGTTCGAGCATCCAGGCAAGAAGAAGTTCGTACGGCTCGAAATAACGCCCGTTTTCAGGAATTATCTGTTCAATACGTTCTTGGATTCTTTCAACCTCTTTTGCAGCGTCACGTGGGTCGCCTTTGAACGTTTTCGCAAGATCAGCGGCAATGTCTTCTTTCGACACTTCGTCGCGCAACAAATGAACCCGGTGCGAGCCGCATATCTGGTTCACGACCTGTCTGGCGAAAGTGTTCAGAGGCATTACTCGCCCGTCATCATAAACGGGAAGCGTCCGCCATGCTTTCATATCACTTGGCGTCAAGTCGGCACTGAACGCAGTCGCTACAAACAAAGTCGCAAGCAGTATTTGTAATGATACTAAAAATGCTGTTTTATATTGAAAAGGTTTCATTAATATGTGGTCGGTTTGAATTTTCCGGACAGTATAACTGTACTGTATGGTTTATTATTGACGCAGGTTATTATTTCGACAAATGTAAAAAAGGTTATATAGTACAGTACAGTATAAAATACTATTACCGGCTACGGTATATAACTTCTAAAATTTCGTCGTGGATAATACCGTTTGATGCGATACCTTCTTCGCTGTAAATTGTCCGTTTACCGGTCCAGTCGGTGAAAATTCCGCCAAGATCG
>JBOFQC010000724.1:0-2306 GCA_051660725.1 Thermoguttaceae bacterium | reverse complement strand
CGTTCGCTTTGTGGGGCCTTGTCGGCGAAGTGTGAATCCAAGATCGTTCACCCGGCTGCTCGTTGAGAAAAAAGCCGTTCTATTCAAGAAGAAAAAGCCGCTGACTAGCCCCCGGAATCCTTGGGATATTACGTACTTTTCCCGGTGAATTCTAATACGAGCGATTTGGTAACAATTTCCTTTCGCTCCCTTTTGTGCTTTATGATGCGTCTTACGTTTGGTCCTGTTTTCGGCTCTGCGGCAATGTTTTGCCTCAGAAAGAAGCAGTCTTGCGTAGTTGCAAGGCTTTGGTATTACTAGACTTATAGAAACACGCCCGACAGGACTCGAACCTGTAACCTACGGATTAGAAAACCGTGGGGCTGGCGAAGCTGCGCGCAGAACCAAACCCCGTAAAACGTAGCGTTTACGCTGTAAATGCCGTAATTACAGCGACTTGCGACCGAGGCGTATTGTGTATCTTTCGAGTCGTTTTACGCCGTTACGTTCGGTCCTTTTTCCGGCTCTCACACCTGAAATCGGCTCTGAAGAACGGAGTAGCATCTGGCGGTGATTTAATCTTGACTGATTTACTGATTTACTCGCCAATCGCTTTTTTCGGGGCGGGTTCTGAAACAGGCGGGGTAGTCGTCCAAACCCAGACACATGTTCTGCACGAAGCCTGCGACAAGCCGTCTCCGTCCAGTATTGCTCGGTTGGTGCGAAATGGGCTGCGAAGGTTTTCTGCTCACCAGCATATTATAACCGCAACCGCCGAAAAATCGATGGAAAAGTCAAGTGGTTCTGCAAGTCGTTTTTCCTATCGACCGCCCACAGCGGTTTAGTGGAACACAAATTATCTACCGAACAAAAACTTCGCAATCATCCTCCGGCATCGACTAATGAGGTGGAGATCGCATTTTCAAGTTGACCAGTACGTCTTATGTTGTAATGGTTAGCTACACTATATTTTCTAATAGATATTTTTTCCACTCAAGGAGTACTTTGTCATCTTCGAACAATCGCTCTTTCAATTCTCTTAAACTTGCTGTAATATCTTCTCTAAAATCAGTATTTGTACCGAGTTGTATGGCAATATTAACATAACTGCTAATGTCATTCGCTACAATCTCTTGCAGTTTAATCATATCATAAAAAGCATGAGTATAACGTTGAACGAGAAGCTCTCCACGCAAGGATACACACGGAATTCCATACCAAATAGCATCTTGCGTGGTAATTTCACCTGAATAACATGGAGAATGCAGAACTACATCCGATACAGAAAGTAATTTGTAATAATCGGCTACCCGAAGCTGTGGCAGTATAACGATTCTTCTAAATAGATTTTCAGGGATTACCCTGCGCAATCGTGATATTATTTGTGAATTAAGTAAAGAAGGTTCGCCAAGTAATAAATAAAGATGGCCCAGTGGATCATTTTCTAAAATCCGGAGTAGGTACTCGTCAAACATCGGGTGATACTTCGGTGGCCGATGCGGACATAAATATATTGCTCCATTATCTGGAAGCCCTAGAGTTTTACGTGAAGCGGCAGGAGGGGCATTATCAAGAGACTGAGCATACAAAGGATACGTTCCAAACGCTGCAAGCTGCTCCGAATAATGTTCTTGCGCATTTTTAATTTCTGCTCGGTCCCATGATAAATACGAATCTACACAGTCAATTCCGCTGGTGCCATGTGTTCCCCACGATGTAAATTGCTTCGGCGACAGCCTGCACATCGGGAAAAAATAATTCCATGTATCGGCACCTATTTTCCAATAGTAGATGGCGTCACAATTTGATTCTCGGATCGTGTCAACCGCCTTTTCAAATATGCCGGGATACTTTATATGAACCAAGTCTTGTCGTGAAAAAACATTGGTAAACTTTGCGGAGACCGCATCGGAATAAATAACAGCAACCTCAAATTCGTCGGCATCAAGTCGGTCAATAATACCGCGATTAAGTCGTATGCCGCCACCTTCATGACCAGGCGTAAACAAAAAACCTACACGAATTTTCTTGCCTCGTTTTATTTTTGGAGGCGAAAAATTAAACGATGTCCCAAAAAATGCTGCGAATTTCTCCTTTACACTTCGACAATTACGATTTAAGTGTGGAAGGTTAAACGATGGGGTAAATCCTTCTGTGGCAATATGATGCCAATCGTATATTGGATTTTCCGAAATAGCCTCATCAAGATCACTATCCAACTGCGACCAGTATTTATCAATTTGCGTTTCGTTATCAAAGTACTGTGGACAGTATGCGAGAAACCTCCACTTCAATAGGTTGTCTGGCATATTTATAGCTGCTTTTTG
>JBOFQC010000723.1:0-3449 GCA_051660725.1 Thermoguttaceae bacterium | reverse complement strand
CCGGCAATAAAATCGGATGCCCGGTGGTTTCAAACGGCGTTCCTTGTAAAGCGTAGTGGCCCGCCGGAAACGCCCTTGTCGCTCCTTTTCGATGTACGAAAACAGATTGGTCATTCCAAGTTTCACGTCGTGCAATGTTGTGGCTGATGTAATAAACGAAATTCGCTTTAACTCCTGGTATCACTTCTTCGAACGCTTCGAGAATCAATGCGTTTATCAACAAATGGTTTACCGTTGCGAAGTTCGCGCCAAGTGCCATGTCGTCCAGATAATCATTTGCTTCGTGTGAACCGAGCGGTGCGTAAACCAAATCCCGATCACCGCCGGGATACGGCGTACCCCACTGCTTGAACTTGCGTTGTAGAATCTTAAACTGTTCCGTTGCCAGAATATTACCGAATCCACGTGAACCGCAGTGAGACAGGAAAGCGACATGTCCGTCTTTCAGACCGAAAACTTCGGCAGTCCGCTTCGCTTTTTCGTTGTCACAAACCTGAACGATTTCGCATTCGCCGAAATGGTTACCGCCTCCGTAAGACCCGAACTGCTGCATTTTCTCGCCGAAATTGCTCATGTATTTCTCTTTTAGAATATTTTCTAAACGCCGTTCTAAAGCCGCAGTCGATTTGTCATGTCCGTAATGAATAGAGTCTTCACACCGCTGCGTCCACTCAAACGGAATGCCAAATCGTTCGCAAACATTTTCCGTTGCTCCTTCTATAACAGCTTGGCGTGGTAGGCCTTTGGTAAAATGTCTTCCTTTTGGAACGCTTCGTTGTCCACGACCTGCTCCGGTTGGTGTGCGGGCACAAATCGCATCAATCAATGCACGGCGAATTCGTTTGTCATGAATCTCGTCAGCAGGCAGGTCGAATTGCAGCAGGCTCATTGAACACTTGACGTCGACACCAACCGGGCCGGGATAAATATGAGAGGGTGACACCATTACACAGCCAATTGGTGCGCCGTAACCGCAGTGAGCGTCGGGATTTATAATCACATCTGTGACACCGCTTCCGCTCCTTGCGTTTATCGCCTGTTGTAGCGTTTGTTTGTCAAACGTTTGGCGAATTGGTTCGGTAGCGATGACCGTGATTGGCGGACAGTTGTCCGAGACTAGTTTAGAAATAGCTGGATTTTCTGTTGGGATAAGTAGCATTTTATTAGTTGTTGTTGAGTTCGATTATTGTATCCGTTGTTCTGACTTTGAGCTTACATTGTTGTCATGATAGTTTATCGTCATTAATTTTATAATCTCAAGTTTTTTCGGATACAAGGTTATTTTACCGTCAAGGAACATCTTTTTGAAGTCGCTCAGATGGTACATGTTGACGGATTAGCAATCAATGCAATTTCCGTGCCAATGTCGATGCGAAAAGCAAGTTTATCACGTAATGCTTTGAATATTCAGACGTTATATTAATATTTTTTGTTTTATTGACAATGTTGATTTTTATAGTAGTATATAAATTTATTAATTTTTATAAAATTTTATAATATATTATCAATTTCTTATTATGGGCGAAAAAGTGATTTTTGGGTTTCTGGGTTCAAAGCTTGACGCTGGGAATATGGCTGACCGTTGGAAATCCTGGCGGCCAACTGTTGCTTTGGGTATGCACGAAGAGTTGCTTCTCAAGCGATATGAACTTTTTTACCAACCAAACGAAACAGCTTTGCTAAAAACCGTTGTTGACGATTTGGCTTCGATTTCGCCGGAAACCGATGTAAATACGCATCCGATACCACTTCAAGACCCGTGGGATTTCGAAGAAGTGTACGGGAAATTGCACGATTTGGTCCGAGAGTATTCATTTAACACTGACAAAGAAGAATATTTGGTTCATATTACAACCGGTTCTCATGTCGAACAGATTTGCTTGTTTTTAATGACCGAATCGAGGCACATTCCCGGTAAACTTATTCAGTGCTCTCCGCCGCACCGCTACAAAAAGGAAAAAGTAACAGGAACGTACAAAATCATTGATCTGGATTTGTCTCGATATGATCGGCTTGCTTCTCGTTTCGCCTTGGACAGACAGACCGCCGCTTCCTTTTTGAAGTCTGGTATCGAAACTAAAAACAGAGATTTTAACCGTTTAATTGACCGGATTGAACAAGTCGTGACATCATGTTCGGCCCCTGTTTTGTTGATGGGTGCAACCGGCGTCGGCAAATCGCAATTGGCGCGTAGAATTTACGAACTGAAAAGGCAACGCAAGATGTTGGACGGACCTTTTGTTGAAGTGAATTGCGCAACACTTCGCGGCGATTCTTCCATGTCAGCTTTGTTTGGACACACCAAGGGAGCGTTCACCGGTGCTGTTGGTGAGCGTGCGGGATTGTTGCGAACTGCTGACAAAGGGATGCTTTTTCTGGACGAAATAGGTGAACTTGGACTCGACGAACAAGCAATGCTGCTTCGGGCGGTAGAAGAGAAAAGGTTCCTGCCTGTTGGGTCAGATAAAGATGTTTGTAGCGATTTTCAGTTGATCGCAGGAACAAACCGAGACCTGAAAATTGCGGTTCAAAACGGCAGATTTCGTGACGACTTGTTAGCGAGGATAAATCTTTGGACTTTTCGTCTGCCGGGACTTGCGGAACGACGTGAAGATATAGAACCAAACGTCAACTACGAATTAGACCAATACACCGTCAGATCGGGCAACAAAGTTTCATTTAATACGGAAGCGAGAACACGCTTTATTGATTTTGCGACTTCTTTTGAAGCTTCGTGGAAAGCAAATTTCCGCGACTTGAATGCGGCAATAACTCGTATGATTACCCTTTCACACGGAGGTCGCATATCGCAAGATGTTGTGGAAGAAGAAATCGAACGATTAAGGCTGCTTTGGACGGAAACGAACCCAAATATTGCTGAGATGGAAAAAATATTATATAAGCTAGTTGGTAATGAACAATACGGGAAAATTGACCTGTTCGATTTACCGCAACTTCTCGAAGTGATTCGGGTCTGTCGGGAATCGGCCTCAATTTCCGAAGCTGGAAGAAAGTTATTCAATATTTCTCGAGAGGAAAAAAAGTCCAGCAATGACGCTGACAGATTGAGAAAATATCTTTCCCGCTTCGGAATAAATTGGAACGCGATAAAATTGCAGTGATTTTTCGCCACTGTGAACTATAAAGAATCGCCCTGATACCTTTGGTACTCAATGTCCGTCGCTTGCTAGTGTTGTGTAAATCTCAAAGGGTTGGCTTGACTTATTTGGAAAAGTTTTGGTATACTTCCATTTTGGCGACACGGAGGTTTGCAATGAAAAATATACTTCTTTCGGCTTGCCAATGAAGCACGGAAGATTTGTACCGACACCATGAAAAATTATAAAAATCGTCGCCGAAAGTTACACGAGCACGCTTCCTCCTGAAAACTGTCGTCAATGGGCTATAAACGACACTAACAGCAATAACTATTTATCATGAGACTGAAT
>JBOFQC010000722.1:0-1816 GCA_051660725.1 Thermoguttaceae bacterium | reverse complement strand
TTTTACCCCCGTATGAGTACCACGCTTCGACTAGTGAGCTTTGCCAAATGTTGGAAAAAGGCCATTACGGTGTCGAACTTGATAAAGAAGCGTTGGAACGGATTTACCTCTGGATTGATATGAACGCTCCGTGGCGTGGAAAATGGGACGCACCCGATTCCAATAAACGCCGAATGGAACTTTCCTCTTTGTACGCAAATGTAAATGACGATTACGAAGACGAATATGACAGATTACTTGCGTATTACGCATCTTTGGAAAAACCGCAGCCGATTCAGCCTAAACCGTTCGAGAAAGCAACGGAAAGCAAGCCGCTTCAAGCTGCGAATTTCCCGTTTGACGCTCAAACCGCTGAAAAACTGCAAAAAGCATTGGGAAGCGGAAACGTTCCGGAAATGGAGATTCCTCTTTCTGACAATTTGAAAATCAAATTGGTAAAAATCCCGGCAGGCGAATTTGTAATCGGTAGCGTTGACGGCTTGGAAAATAGTAATCCGTTTGCTTTTTCGGACGAATCGCCTCGTTCAGTTGTGAAAATTGAGAAACCGTTCTGGATTGGAGTTACCGAGATTACCAATGCCGAGTACGAAGCATTTGATCCGGCACACGACACCCGCTACATTGAAGAACATGGCAAGGATCACACGACGCCTGGTTACATTGCCAATCACCCGGACCAGCCGGTTGCACGGGTTTCGTGGCAGGAAGCCAAAAAATTCTGCGATTGGCTCTCGGAAAAGAGCGGTAAAAAAGTGAATTTACCAACCGAAGCGCAGTGGGAATGGGCAGCCAGAAGCGGTTCGGATACGCAATTCTACTTTGGCAAATGGGAAGAAGATTTTTCACCTTTTGCGAATCTAGCCGACGCTGACCGACGTAATTTGTACACCAACTGGGACGGCGGCTCAATGATTCACGGCAGAAGACCGTATCCGGAAGAGAGCGTTTATCCACTTCGGGATTCCCGATTCAAAGATTCCTGGTTCATTGTCGATTACGTTGCCCAGTCGAAACCAAACGCTTGGGGACTTTACGACGTGATTGGTAATGTCAGCGAATGGACCCGCTCCGATTACAAGCCGTATCCGTACAATGACGTTGACGGACGGAATTCAGAAGTTCCGGTTGGCAAAAAAGTCGCCCGCGGCGGCTCTTGGGCGGACAGACCGAAAGTTGCAGGTTCTGCGACTCGTTATCCATACGAACCGTACCAGAAAGTACACAACGTCGGATTCCGCATTGTTGTTGAAGAGTAGGTTTGACTTCAGACGTTAGACATCAGATTTCAGCGAGCCGCCAACGTAAGTTGGCGGGTACATCATAATTCTGAAATCTAACGTCAACGTCAAAAACATCTCCCCCCTTTTACCCCTAATAACCGACATGAAACGAGCCAGAGTTTTATTATTGCTTTTCTTTTTATTGCTGTCAGCTCAGGTGGCGTTTGCGCAGACGAATGCTAACGCAGACTCACACGTTGAGAAAACAACGGTTCAAAAGAATCTCGATTTCAAACCGTATGATCTACGGGTTGAGTACATGAAGTCACCGATTGGAATTGAGGAGTCAGTTCCTCGCTTTAGTTGGAAAATACAGACTAATACACGCGGTGAAGCACAGACTGCTTACCGAATAGTCGTAGAAAAACAGCACAGGCAGGAAACCGTGTGGGACAGCGGTAAAGTCGAATCTTCGAAAATGGTCGGTGCCGAATACGCAGGTCAGCCGCTTGAGCCGAAAACGGCTTATACCTGGACCGTAACCACTTGGAATAAAAGCGGTAAAGAATCGTCGTCGGTTCAAAGCCGATTTACAA
>JBOFQC010000721.1:0-2204 GCA_051660725.1 Thermoguttaceae bacterium | reverse complement strand
CGAGAACGCCGAGCCGGTCACAATTGAAGTGCTTTTGCAGTCACTACTTCGGGGCGGACGCTCTCTTACGCAAAATGACGTCAAACGTCAAATTCAGCGTGGAAGTGGTTCTTCGTCAATGTATTGGATGGGTGACTACGATTATTCCGGCGGATACGGATATTACGACAACCAGTACGCCGATTACGATCCTGCCACATACGCAATTACGGCACGTGAAGGACGCCCTTTTTATCGGGTTGATCCGAACACGAGAACGGCAATTGTAGTCGCTACAGAAGAAGACCAAAAACGGATTTCAGATGCAATCACGCAGGTCGTGGAGGCGTCAACGGAGTCCGGTAAAATGGTCGCCAAACTTTTATCAACTGGAAGCACACCGTTTTATTATTTGCAGCAGACGTTTAGAAAAATTGCTCCGTCCGTTCAGATAATCAACACGGAGTCAAGCAGCGAATTTGTTGCGTATGGAATCGAATCTGAAGTTGAAAAAATCAGCACTGTAATCGACGAAGTAAAAAACGCAAGCACATCCGGTGACGCCAAAGAAATGTTGGTAATTACAATTCCGGCAGGTTCGCGGTACAGCCGTGAACGGATAATTCAGATGCTTTCGCTTTTGTATCCGCCGCAGTATCCATTTTTCTTTTCATCTTTTTCGCAACCGACACCGGAAGGACCGGTTGCCGGGCCGGAGCCGAACCAGATTATCGTTTACAATCTCCGGTCAATGAAGGATAAGATTCAGAAAACCGTTGACGAAGTATGTAAACCGCTCCCGGAAGGTCAGCAGGCAACTTACAAAACTTACTCTATTAAATACATTGAAGTGGCTGACGCCATTAAATGGTTGAAGGAAATCTGCCCAAATGCTACCGTTCAGGAAGATACGCCGAAAATTGATTACATAACTGGTACTCCAATGCCGAATCGGGTTCTCGTCATTCTTGCCGCTCCAATTGAACATCTTGAAATTGAAAAAGCACTTGCCGACCTTGATCAGGATTTACCGCCTGACCAGAAACGGACGCCGAAGCTTTACACGATTCGGGAACTGAGTTTTTATTCGTTTGTTTACACTCTGCGTCAAATCGCTCCTGAATCAAATTTTTCAGGTGCCGAAAATGCACATGATTTTCTTGCTTACGCGACTGTAACCGATCACGAAAAGATAAAAAATTTCGTTGACGAACTCAACGCTGAAGGTCCGCCGGAGAGCAAGCGTCATTACGGAACTCTTAAGGTTCCCGAAGGGACACGTTACGCGCGGGAAACAATTGCCGAAATGGTAAGTGCTTATTTCCCGCAACTTTATCCCTGGCCGGCGCCGGAAGTGAACCAAATTGTCGTTTTCGGTCACACGTACCAGATTAAGAAGGCGCAGGAACTGGTTGACACCGCTTGTTCGCCCTTGCCGGAAGGTGAAGCTGCGGCTCCGAAATGGTATCCGCTGCACTACATCACAACTGCAAGTGCAATACGTTGGCTTCAAATAATGTATCCAAACGTAACGGTTACGGCTGACACCAGACCGGACGAATATAATGGCGTCGGTGTCATTGTAATTGCGACACCACTTGAACATGTACTTATTAAAAAGACACTTGACGACTTGGACATTGACGTACCTGAAAACTTGCGTCCGTTTCCGAAGATGTACGATTTGAGCGAATTTCCTCAAGGTTCGTTTTGGCAGATTTACGCTTCTGTTGTACAGGGATTTCCATTTCCACAAATAACAGCGACTTTGCCGAGCAGTGACCGTTTTACATTATTGATTACCGCAACGGAACAGACGCACGAAAGAGTTGGGGCCTTCCTTGATAAACACAAAGCTGCATGGGATTTACGCAAAGAACGGCTTGAATTACATTTCTTGCAGAAAACGAACTTTTACAAAATTTCGCCGCTCCTGACCCGCATGGTGCCAAAAGCTTCGATTTATGCCGGTACGGTGCCAAATGAAGTATACGTTTACGCAAATGCAAAAGACCAGGCCGACATTGCCGACGCGATTAAGAAAATTGAAATGGCTGCGTTGAGAAACGAACAAGAAGGAGCGGAATTTGCGCCGTCAATTAAAATATACCGCATCGCTTCGAAAAACGCTTATTCAATTGTCGCAATGTTCCAGAATCAGTTTCCGGCTGCAATTGTTTTTCCAACTTCAACCGAGCAAATACTTGCTTGGGCAAGTCACGAGG
>JBOFQC010000720.1:0-5256 GCA_051660725.1 Thermoguttaceae bacterium | reverse complement strand
GTGGCGAGATGTTGAAAAACCTTCAAGCAGCAGGCATAAAACCAGAAGAAATTAAAGCGGTTCTGATTTCTCACTCTCACGGTGACCACGTTGGCGGACTTCTCAAAGAAGAAAAAGCGGTTTTTCCAAACGCGAAAATCTGGCTTTCCGATAAAGAACTCGATTACTGGAAGACATCCAACCGTGAGCAGTATGAAAAGTGTGTAAAAGCGTACGGCGAACCGAAAATAGCGGAAACAGACGAAAAAACGCCTGTTTTTTGGCCGGAAATCGTGGCAATTGATATTGCTGGTCACACGCCGGGTCACACAGCGTACTTGGTTACAGCGAAAGAAAAAGAAGGAAACAAGAGCGTAAAATTATTATTTGCCGGAGACTTGCTTCACGGTGCCGCGCTGCAGTTTGCTTATCCGGAATTTTGTGCCAGCTACGACCAAGCTCCAGAAAAATCAGTTGCTGTTCGACGTGCGTTACTGAAACGGGCAGCCGAAGACGATTGGATTTTCACCAGCGTGCATCTCCCAAGACCGTGTATTGTAAAATTGAAAACAGACGGTGACGGGTTTCGTGATATCAAATAATTATATGTCTAGGTTCGGTATAAACGATGAATGCAATGCTATATCTTTTAACAATAATATTATTTTTCCTTTTCGTTGTTCCGGCAATGTTTACGTGTGCATATCATTTGTTTCTCGGAATGATTGCTTTTTTCTTCTTGAAAAATACGAAACGAAATCAGGTACCACAAACTCACATTGCGATTTTGATTCCGGCACATAACGAAACGGATATTATTGCAAAAACGCTTGATTCAGTAATGCAGCTCGATTACCCAGCAGAGTTGCTTGATATATATGTCGTGGCCGATAACTGTACAGATGACACCGCTGAAATCGTGAGAAGTTACGGCTTAAAAATACTGGAACGGTTCAACGATTCAGAACGTGGTAAAGGATACGCACTTGCTTGGGCCGTTCCGCAGATTATTTCAGATTCGAATTGCGACGCAATTTTTATTCTCGACGCTGATTGTCTGATTGATTCACATGCGTTGCGATCTCTCGACGCTGTTTTTAGTGGCGATCAGCAAAATGCGGCCGGTTCCAGATGTGTCCAACTAAATTACGTTGTCGGTAATCCTGATCTGACGCCGGTTAGTTTTATGCTCGCAACGGCAAATTGTCTGGAAAACGATTTCTTTTACGCACCAATGACAAGATTGGGATTGTCGGTTCTGCTACGTGGAACAGGTATGCTAAGTCCACGGGCCGTTTTCGACAAGTTTCCTTGGAACGCATTTTCAATTGTTGAAGACACTGAGTATTCACTTACTTTACTTAATAATGGTATAAATACAGTTTTTGTACATGACGCAAAAATTTACTCTGATTTTCCAAGCGAGCAAAAAACGTTAACAACGCAACGCAGCCGTTGGATTGGAGGAAATGTGTCGTTTGCGTTTTCGCAGGGCGCAAAGTTCTTATGGAATGGGATACGAGAAAAAAACTGCCAGAAAATGAATACCGGTTTGACGCTTCTTTTTATCAGCAGGCCGTTGATAGCGTTTCAATTGTTTTTGACAACCGTGCTTGCATTAATTTTAGTGATTCTCGGAAGTGGTGTAATATCACTGTTTACGGCTGCCTGTCTTTGCTGTGCTTTGGGATGCTGGCTTGGGTATATCATATACTTTAGCTTGGGTTTGTACGGTTTGGGTTTAACACGTCATCGTTTATTGTTACTGTTGGGCATGCCAATTTCAATTGCCAGTTATCTCTGGATGTCGGTAAAAGCTCTTTTGAGTAAGCGAACTACGAATTGGGTAAAAACCCCGAGGTAATTTCAGCGTCGTGATAATTTTGCTGTAATCAAATTGTTAGCCGCCGAACGCTGCTCGGTGTTTCTGCAACAAAAGAATTTACGCAAAATTTGCCAAGTATATCGGTAATAAAATCCGTTCCTGTCTTGATGTGTTTTACCGCTACAAACAATTTGCGGGGACTTTCTGGTTTGCTTTTATCTGGTAGAATCATTAGTAGTTATGCTAGACAGTAATTTGTGGTTCGCTACAGAATTAAGAAATATTTAACGGTTACAGATCATGACAAGAAGAAAAGTTGTAATTACCGGGATGGGGACCATTAACGCGCTCGGTGCAGGTGTTGGTACCTTTTGGGAAGGCATTAAATCGGGGAAGAGTGGTGTCGGACCAATTTTGAAGTTCGATCCGGAAGGATTACCGTGCCGAATTGCGGCGGAAGTTAAGGATTTCAAACCGACCGATTATCTCGAACACAAATTGGTGCAACGCACAGCCCTTTTCAGCCAATTTGCGTTAATTGCTGCAAATGAAGCGTGGAAAGATGCGAAACTCGACGATCCGGAATTTTCGAAAGAAGTCAACATGGAGCGAGTCGCGGTTCTACTCGGTACCGGAATAGGCGGACTTGATGTTGACACCGAAGCGCAACGCAAATTGTTCGAAAAAGGTCCGTCTCGAATTCCGGCAATGACGATTCCGAAAATGATCGCAAACGAAGCAGCAGGAAACGTATCAATGCACTTCGGTACGAAAGGAATGGCTCACACAATTGTAACGGCTTGCGCGTCCGGTACTGATGCGATTGGTCACGCACTTTCTACAATCCAATCGGGCAGAGCTGAAATTGTTTTGACCGGCGGTACGGAAGGTTCGATCACGCAGTTCGGAATCGGCGGTTTTTGTGCCTTGAAAGCGCTTAGCACCGGTTACAACGACCAGCCGGAAAAAGCGTCAAGACCGTTTGACAAGGACCGCGACGGATTCGTGATGGGTGAGGGAGCAGGCATTTTAATTCTCGAAGAATTCGAACATGCGAAAAAACGTGGCGCGACTATTTACGCTGAACTTGGCGGATTCGGAGCAACAGCGGATGCGTTCCACTTAACTGCGCCAGACCCGGACGGTGAAGGAGCGGCCAGAGCTATTCGACTTGCTATAGAAGATGCCGGCGTTGAAATTAACGAAGTCGATTACATTAACGCGCACGGTACGTCGACGCCGACAAACGACCCAATTGAAACGACTGCGATCAAAAAAGTTTTTGGTGATCACGCTTACAAGCTCAAGGTTTCGTCGACGAAAGGCGCAACTGGTCACTGCCTCGGAGCTGCAGGGGCAATTGAGGCAATTGCGTGTGTGGAAGCGATTCGAGCAGGATTTTTCCCGCCGACGTTAAATTTAGACGAACCGGACCCACTTTGTGATCTTGATTACGTGCCGAAAGTCGGACGTTCTGGAGACATTCGTGTTGCGGTGTCAACTTCACTCGGCTTCGGCGGCCACAACAGCGTGCTGGTTATCAAGAAAAATTGAACCGGAACTTGCCGAGCGTAAGGATTATTTCACGCAAAATTTTTCTGGTTAATAGTCGTCTCCCAAATCCAAATGTTTCCCGCTTTTTTATTTGCGTTTATTGTTCCGCTTGTACTCAGTTACTTTACCGGATTTCTGGTTAGGCGATTAGGGCCGAAGTGCGGGCTGATCGACAAGCCTGGACACCGCAAGATTCATACGTCGCCGGTTACAACTGGCGGCGGGCTGGCAATTTGGTTTGGTGTCATTTTCACATTTGCAGTTGCGCAGATCGGTTTGTTCGTTCTGCATTTTAGTGGTGTCAAAGAATCTCTCGGCTCAAGGCTCCCGGATTTCCTGACTGCGCATTTTGACGGGCTGTATGTTCAATCTGCAAAAATGTGGATTCTACTCGGACTCGGTTCGACGCTTGTTCTGCTTGGCACATTGGATGATCGGTTCAATCTGAGTTGGAAAATACGCATTTTCGTTCAAACAATCGTCGCGATTTTCGCAGTTTGTTGCGGATTCAAAGCGACGCTGTTTCTTTCTTTTCCGTTCCTCGCAAATTTTTTGAGTGTTATATGGATTGTCATGTTGATCAATTCTTTCAACATGCTCGACAACATGAACGGTCTTTCATCTGGCGTGGCGGCAATTTGTGCTACGTTTCTCGCTGCGGTAATGTTGACTTCGCCGAACCCAACGACCAATGAGCCGCAACTTTTTATCGGCGGATTTCTGCTCGTTCTGGCTGGGGCTATTTGTGGTTTTTTAGGTCACAATAATCCGTTTAGGGCAAAAATGTTTATGGGTGACGGAGGGGCGTATTTTATCGGTTTTTTGTTGGCAACCATGACGCTAACCGCAACGTATACAAGTTACGGAGCCGTTGCAAAACAGACGATTTTTGTGCCGGTGCTTATTCTCGCGGTACCGGTTTATGACACCGTTACGGTTGTTTTCATCCGACTACGGGAGAAACGGAGTCCATTTGAAGGAGATAAACGGCATTTTTCACATCGCCTTGTTGACAGAGGATTTACGACGACACAGGCCGTGTTCACGATTTATTTGGCAACTGCGGTTTGCGCACTTGGCGCACTGCTTCTTTACAGAGTTGATTTTACCGGCGCGGTTTTGGTCTTTTCGCAAGTGCTGCTTGTTCTCGTCCTGATCGGAATTCTTGAAGGAAGATGATTTTTAAAGGCATTAGCCATTAGGCTATAGGCTGTAGCTGTACCGTATAACCTATTTTCCATTTGTCGAAGTAATAACATTGCGTCTTGGTCCTGAAAGCGTTCCACGCCCTTTCAGGGCGTAAGAGCCGGGTTTCGCGTCAATAATAAATTACACAGCACACTAACTTCTAACTCCTTAAAAACCGTAAACGGTAACAAATTTTTATGTCAAAACTGTTTACGGCTTGTCAAGTATTTCACGGGCCTTGTCGGCGACTGCTTTGTCGTTTGTTTGACGCATGATTTTTTCAATCACCGGGTCGACTGCCTGCCGATTTTCGCTGTGAAACGACTCGTTTTTCGCAATGTGTACCAACGTTTGCTGCGATTCTTTTTGCGTTTCGGTTGATTCAAGATAAGGCAGAACAAAGTTCCAGGTTTCAAGAGTCGGAAAAACTTTCAAACGTGAAATAAAATAATTCTTTTCTGACACGTCGGTTGCAAGTTCCATTACCTGCGAAACAAGTGTAATCGTTTGAGCTGGCGTTGAGTTTTCCAGCGGCGGAAAGTCCGGCTGCGTCATTATACGCATGTAACCGCGCAATGCAGCCCGTGCCAAGTCTTGATTAGCCAAGCGGTCAGCAAGTCGGTACAATTCGTCAGCCGCATAAGGGTCGGGCCAATTACACAAACTTTGAAACGCAGCTGTTTTGATTTCCGAATCTTCGCCCCGCATGA
>JBOFQC010000719.1:0-2474 GCA_051660725.1 Thermoguttaceae bacterium | reverse complement strand
GTTACGGATTTGAAGATTCCGCTCGTGGCGCCGCTGATTGAGACACCGTTTTCCATTAATGATAAAGCGGACATGAATCGGCCAAATCAACAGGTTTCCAAAGTTGACAATATTTTTTACCGGGACAGGTGGCGTCACGGCGTGGAAAATCTTGACATCCAGGATAATTTAGTTCTTGAAGTGGAAGTTAAGCCGTCAGAAACTGCGTCGGTTTCGGTTGTTTGTTTTCCAACAGAAGAAGCGTGGAAAAAAGAAATTCATGTTTCGACAGACGCCACTTTACTGGACGAAACACGAATTGTTATACCGTTAACAGCTGAAGTAAATGCTTCTTATATACAGTTTCGTGACAACTCTCATGAGCAGCTTGCGCAAGCAACTGCTACGCGGAACAAATTGTTAAAAGAAAAAGTGGAACGAACAAGTTCGGAGTTCATTGAAAACAAAGACGTTTTTCTCGGGATTCCAAAAGCCAGGAAAAAAATGAATGACGCCAAACTTGCGATTTCTTACAAGGTTTATCTGAGAGGAAATAAAGATGATAAAATTTTGCTGATTCAAACCCGTTAATGGTTGACGTGCAACTTTTACCGCGGCGTCATAATGGTAGTCCAGTTTCTCTGGAATTGGAGCGATTTTTGGAGAAAGTCGCCTGCCTTGTGTGCGTCAATACTGTGAATTCGAACCGGAAAAATTATTTCTGAAATGCCGGATTTGGCTTGACACGCAAAGCGCCGAGCTGGTCCAACTGCTCGTCAAGTTGACGCTGCAACCGTGACGCCACCTCTTTTTCTACGCCTGCGAGATTTGTCGTTTCCGCTGGGTCGTTTTCAAGATTATAAAGTTCCGGTTCTTCGTTTTCGTAATACCGGATAAGTTTCCAGTTGCTGACGCGAATAACAGAATATGGTGTCACGGGCAGTGTGTCATCACGGTAATGGGGGAAATGCCAAACAAGCGGACGCTCCGTTAATTCTTCTAGTTCTGCACGGTTTTTTTCCGAATCGTTGTTCGGATTTGTAACGGGACTTATAGAAAGTCCGTCAAGCGGCAAATCTGGAAGACCAACGCCGGCCCAATCACACAGTGTCGGAAAAATGTCGTAAGTTATTACAGGCATTTCACTTTCTGTTCCTGATTTAACTCGGCCGGGAGCCCACACAATGAACGGTTCGCGAATTCCCCCTTCATACGGATACCCTTTACCTGAACGTAACGGAGCGTTACAGGTCGGACCAAGTAGGCCGCCGTTATCAGAAGTGAAAATGACAAATGTGTTTTCTGCGAGCCCTTCTTCGACAAGGGTGTCAAGAATACGTCCAACCGCATCATCAACCGACTCGACCATTGCTGCGTAAACGGCATTCGTCTGGTCGGTTTTGATCTCTTCGCTTTTCATGTGGGCCAATTTGTGCTTGTATTTCTCTACAAGCGGCATCTTTGCTTGAAGCGGCGTGTGAACTGCATAATGTGCCAAATGCAAAAAGAACGGTTCGTTTTTATTTTGCCGAATAAATTTCACCGCTTCATCTGCTTCACGGTCTGTCAGATATTCCCCTTTTTCTCGCGGCGAAAGCACATCTTTCGGAATTTCGTAGAGCGGACGCCCCGACTCGTACGGGTCGAAATAACTCGGCGGCTGGCCAAGATCGCAACCAGCAATATTGATATCATAACCCTGTAATTGAGGCGTGTGTTCGTCTTGCCCGAGGTGCCATTTACCGATGTGACAGGTTTTATATCCGTTTGCTTTCAGGTGTTCGGCAATTGTCAGAAATTCCGTTTCAAGAAAAAGTTTATTCTTCGGACAAAAAAGCATTCGCTTATCATCCTCGACGTAACCTTGCGGATTTTTTCCGTCTGGTGGTATCACGCCGCCTTGAAATTTTCCCCGAATCCAGTCGGTAACTCCGACACGTGCAGGATTCAGACCAGTCTGTAACGCCGCCCGAGTTGGTGAACAAACGGCACATGCAGCGTAAGCGTTTGTGAACCGCATCCCTTCCTGAGACATTTTGTCGAGGTTCGGCGTTTCATGAAAAACACTACCGTAACTTCCGAGGTCGGCCCACCCCAAGTCGTCGACAAGAATTACTACCAAATTCGGTTTCTTCTCTGCGTTTTGCTCCAACTCTTTTTCTGATAGCTCAAGCAGATTTTTTTCCGTATTTGATTCACCGGCATTAGATAATGTTGTTGCCGTTGCTGAAAAAACAAAGCTCGTTATCAACAACATCAACAACGTGTTTTCAGGCAATAAAAATGAATTACGCATATTTTAATATCAGGGAAAAAACCGCAAGTTTCGCGGATTACCGCTACACTTATAGCTCGTGTAGGTGTTTTATTAGCACGCCTATTCCACAATCCATTCGAACAAGCCGCTCGAAAAGTCGGCGGAAAGTTCAATGTCCAAACGGAGCGCATTGGTTGTAACCGAATCGAAAGTAACCTTGTTAAATGAATTCCGTTTC
>JBOFQC010000718.1:0-3644 GCA_051660725.1 Thermoguttaceae bacterium | reverse complement strand
TGGTGCCACAATAAGATCAGCAACGTGAGAAGTGGTGTTCGTCTTACGTGCAATACTTTCAGCGTTTGCTCTTGATCCTTTAATCGGTTGTAAAGTCGTTGGCTTCAGCTCAACGAACTGATTCGACGTATTTTCAACTTGATTATTTACTGTATTGTTCGTTTCATGCTTTACCGGACCCGTTTTTTCTGTAATTGCGGTGTTGTTTTTTTCTTGAGTAGAAATCTGCAAACGACCTTCACGCGAAGCCATCTTTACAGTTTCCGCAATTTTTGGACTCACCAGAAGCGTTAGCACGGAGTCTTCGCCAAGCGGAGATTTAACTCTAACTCCAGCAGCTAATAGCCGGGGCGGCATAGCAGCGTTTTCGGATACGTAAATATCAACCGATTCTTCCGCTTTTAACATTTCGGCAAGTGAGGCAAGGGAAACAACAGGCCCGGCAGGACGTGACGGAATACCTGGTAACTGAACACCTTTGACACGCTCTATTTTGAACGCAATTGCTTCAAGTTTAGCGGATAAATCAATTTTACCGTTTATTTCAACTGGGTTTTCAACCTGCACCATGAACGGATATAGGTCCATGTCGCAAATCGGCGCTCCCTTTGAAATCGGATAAAGAGCTTTACGACGATTCGCTTTTGAGTACTCTAGTATTGCACCTACAGGCAACGAATCGTTTGAAACATAATCGAATCGAACATTAGCAGCGGAAAGAACTGCATCTGCTGGAATATCAGTTTTAGCAACCAATACTTGCGATTTGGGACCTTCATCTTTGTTGTAGACAACAGGTCCGGTTGGCATACAAACCAAACCTACAAAAAACGCGAGCCCTGTACCACAGGACATTGCAATCACCAACAAAAACCACGAATAAAGACGCATAACACTATCCCTGTATTCTTCTGAGCAATACGACCTGCCGTCGAGGCGGTAGCCTTCGGCCTCGAAAACAACTTGCATTGCATGGTTCAATCGTTTTCAAGGAGGCTTTAAATCACCTCGGTAAGGTTATATACTGCACGTTGTCAAAGTGTTTGCAGTTTTACTCACTTTGCATACCCTTACTTTTACCACAGGATAAAGCAAGGAAATCTACGGTTCAATGACAACGTATGGTATAAATTACCCGATCAGATTCCGGCCAAAAAAACTTACACTTTCAGAAAATCGACTCATAAAGCGGTTAAGATTCTAAAAATTCGTTTGGCCGGTATGACCATCATAACAGGAACATGCGGAATCGCTGTTTTTACAGGCTCGTCGATTCGCCGCCAGATTTGGTTAGCATTGCCTTTAGTACTTCTGGTTTAACAGTGTTCAAAATGAATTTTACAGAACCGTCACAAAATGCCGAATTCGCACCAATATTATGTGCGCTGCCGATACCTTTCGGGTCTTGGTTAATCCCCTTACTCGCTTCTTCGAAAGTGAGTTCCTGATCCGGGCACATCCAGTTTACCGGCGCGACACGTTCAACGGCCAATAAAGTATTGGACAGGCCGTCAGTAATATATCCAAAGCCGCAGCCTTTACCAGTTGTGTTAAACGGTGTCTCACCAAATGTGGTGTCGTCGCCAATCACAACTGAGTAATCGGTCAGGTTTTTGAATTTTTCATCTCCGTCACCAGAAGCGTCAATGCGGTCTGGACAAGCGAAAATCGCAGGCATTTTGTCGTGAAACTGCTTGTTATGTTCACTGTCCCACGGCTCGTCAAGTCGAATTTTGGAATAAAGAGCCTGCTCCTCAATAAACGGCAGAATCAGCACGCGCCAACTGTGAAGCGGCTTTCCGTCTTTGTCCGTTGTATACGCAGGCGGAATTGCGTTGTGTGTGTCGTGGTAATTGTGAAACGCAAGTGAAATTTGCTTCAGGTTGTTTGAACACTTTGACCGTTGCATCGCAGCAGCTTGTACTGCCGGATTCTTTTGGGTTTCTTCGCTGATTTTTTTCGCCACATCAAGCACTTTGGTTTTAATTTTGTCGAAGTTGCTCGAATCAATTACACATGAAGCGGTGTTGCCGTCTGCCTTGAAATTCAAATCTGATATAATAAGCATTGCGCTGCCAGCCACACTTACGCCAACAGGTTGCATACTGCCAGATTGCTGTTCGGCTTCGATACTTTTAGCAATCATTTCGCCCCATTCTTTTGCGACTTCCGGCATTTTTTTCGCCGCTTCTTCGTTCTTCGCGGTTGCGTAAAAACCAACACCAGGTTTTGCGAGATTTACCACTATACTGCCAGAAACAAAGTTTTCTAGTAGAAACGACTGGTACTTCTTGTTAAACTCGTAAACCGGTTTGGGTGCAGGGAAATGCTCTGCCATGTTTCCCATGGATGAAATATAATCATCCCAATTTTTTTTCATCGGCGTAAGCGAACCGAACACAAGTTGTGCAGCGGCCTCAGGATGTGCGGCAAACTCTTTCGCAAATTCAGGACGGACTTCTTTGCTCGCTTCACCGAATTTCTTCTTTATGAACGCATTTATCCGGTCTGTACCGCTGTCACCCATCGGGCCATTTATGAACATATTCGGTATGCCAATCACGAAACCGTGCCGAGCAAAAGTAATCGGCAAGTCATTTGCCGCAAATACTTTACGAATGGCGGCAATTTCTTCCTTTGGTTTTCCTTCAGGTGCCGGTACAGCGAACATGAACGGGAACATCATTTCTTCAGAAGCATCGGTGTATGATATGATAAACAATTCGTCCGCTTTGCCTTTTTCGAGCAGGTCCTTTACGAAAGACTGTGAGATTCCGCCGCCGTAAGCGAGCCCGGCTTTAGCCATCATAATCGCTTGTGCAGAGTCGCCTTTGGGTAAAACATCTTTGATAAATTGCTCGGTCTGTTCGCCTAAAAATTTAACAACTTTCGGCACATCAACTTTTTTAAGATCACCTCGAACCACAAAAATTGTTTTCGAGTCCAAAATCGGTGCTAAATCAGTTGCAGCAAATACTTGGGAAAAAAAGCAAGCAGACAGAATCGTCGTAAGAATTGTTCGTTTTAACATGTTTGTTGATCCTTGTTTAATGTAGAAATGGTAAACAGATAATTCGAAATTATCTAACGTCTAACGTCTAACGTCTAACGTCCAAAATTACCATATTCCATACACGGAATCAACAAGATTAAATATTATTCTTTTCCGCTACCAAGAACAAGACAGGCGTTGTGACCGCCGAAGCCGAAACTGTTTGAAACGGCGTATTTACACTTTCGCTCTTTCGCGACAAGCGGTGTATAGTCCAAATCGCAAAGAGGATCAGGATTTTCAAGATTAATAGTCGGCGGTATCACACCGTCACGAATCGCAAGCAGTGACAGAATCATTGCCACGCCTCCGCTTCCGCCGAGCAAGTGACCGAGTTGGCTTTTGGTACTCGAAATCGAAACGGATTTAGCGTAATCGCCAAACACCTTCTTAATTGCCATTGTTTCGGCAATGTCGCCCAACGACGTACTGGTGCCGTGCGCGTTGATGTAACCGATCTGCCCGGGATCAATTTTTGCATCCTCAAGCGAAATCGAAATCGCTCTGGCCGCTTGTGTACCGTTTTCGTCAGGCTGCGTAATATGAGTGGCGTCAGCCGTGGCACCACATCCGACAACTTCGCCGAGAATTT
>JBOFQC010000717.1:0-1636 GCA_051660725.1 Thermoguttaceae bacterium | reverse complement strand
AGAAACCGAGTGTTTTAGTAAACCAATTGGAGACTTCTGAGGCTACTTCATAGGCCAACATGGTGTCGTCCCAAACGGTTACGGATAATGGATTTTGATATTCTTTTATTTGCAACGGAAAAGAGATGGTACTTCCATTGGTTGTATACATTACTTGCATTGTTTCTTCGTGAAGCGCCAATTGAAACAAAGCCAATTGTGGATGTTCGCGTTGGGATAAAAATTGATTGTTTTCATCGACCAAGAGCCAGCGACGATCGTTTGCCAAACCTCGATCGGTTAGTTGTGCTTGCGCAAGCGAAATACCTCCTAGGGATTTGATGGGATAGATCCAGATTTCTGAAAGTTGCAACATGGGTTTAAAAAATTGATCCTTATTATTAGACAATTGGTGGTGGAACTGTTTTACAAAAAAGCACCTTCTAACTCGCTAGCCCCGGCAGCAGCGGCATCCTTTGTGGCCGGGGTTCGGCTACAAAGATATAGCGAATGACGGGACGATGCCGGCAAAAAAGCCTATTGTGCCTGCTCCTAACTTTTGATTAAAAAATAGTATGCTAGTCTTCTTTCAAAACTATTTTATAGACGATCGATTGAGACATGGAGAGCACAAAACTAAAGATTAATGCAGTCCAGAAGGTATCGACTACAAATCCGCCCACAATTTTGGTGCACAAAATAATTACCAATCCATTAATAACCAACAGAAACAACCCGAAAGTGATCAGCGTGAAAGGTAACGTTAACACGACCATTATGGGTTTGATAAAAATATTGATGATGCCCAAAACGAAAGCAACGATTAAAGAGGTGGTAAAACTTTCTACATGCACTCCCGAAATAATATTGGAAAGCATCAACACCAATGCGGCGGTAATAAAGAGACGTAATAACATGTTCATACTATGTGGTTTTTTGGTGATTAGTTTTTATTGAAGGAAATCGATGCAAAATTGATAAAATAAGACGGGATTTTCGGCGTGCAACCAATGTCCGGCATCGGGGATGGTTTGCAATTGCATGCTGGGAAAATGATGCTCCATTATTTCTAGATCTTGATCTAAAATATAGTTTGAATTTCCACCGCGAATGAAAAGCGTTGGTGCCGCAAAGACGTTTTGCTCTGGCAAGGCTTTACCTATTTCGGTTATTTTTTGATTAAAAATAGCCAAATTAAAACGAAAAGCCAATTGTCCCGGCTCTTGCCAATACAAACTTTTGAGTAGGAATTGTCGCGTGCCAAAATCTGGGATATGGGTTGTTAAAATAGCATCAACTTCATTCCGACTGGGTTTAACAGAAAAATCAATAGCATTCAAACCCGCCAATATTTCTTGATGATGCGGCGCGTAATATTTGGGTCCGATATCGGCAACGATTAATTTACGGATCAAATCAGGATACGTGGTAGCCAACAACATGGCCACTTTTCCGCCCATGGAATGACCGATGATATCGACATTATGCAAGTTATTGGCTTGGCAGTATTCATACACATCTTGCGCCATTAACTCGTAACTAAAATCATTGGAATGGAAACTGCGTCCGTGATTGCGCAAATCCAAAAGATGTACTTGGTAACCGTCTGCAGCAAACTGCACCCCTAATGTTTTCCAATTGTCTGACATGCCCAGAA
>JBOFQC010000716.1:0-2240 GCA_051660725.1 Thermoguttaceae bacterium | reverse complement strand
TGAGGAATTACTCCGGGGTGACTCTGCGGCTAAAAACAGTTCGACTGACGTGCCAAAGTCTTCAAAATTTGTCCCCGAGAAAATTGATCAGGAAAAACTTTTTGATCAGTGAAAATTTTTCGCTTGGAAAATTTTACTGATCAAACGACTATAAAATAGTCGTTGAAATAAAATGTATCATGACAAAAAATAACTTTGCTTATGATGAGACTTAAAAAGATATTCAGGATGAATTTTGTACACCTATGAGCAAGCCCACGATGGCTAATGCTACAGAGGAAGGTTCAGATTCGAGCGAAATGGTCAACGAAATTATTCAATAAATGTTCGATTTGTGGTAGTCTTTTTTTCTTTAATGCGACTTTTTTGAAAAATTGTGCAATGCGAGTCACCGCAAATTCGCATAAATGCGAGTTTGCGGTGACCGGTGATTGCATCCTGTTCGGTGATAAAACCGAAGTATTCTATCCTTTTTGCGAAGAATTTGCTTTTCCGGTAATTGATGCGTAAGTTTTAGTTTCTGATCTCTCTAAGTATTTCAATTACATGCTGCAAATGCTCTTCTTCAGTGGTGCTATATATGATTACGTCATCTAAATAAATCAGCGAAAATTGCCAATTAGATTTGCTGAAAATGGTGTTTATTATATGTTGGAATGTACTCGGTGCATTCAAGAGCCCGAAGGGCATGACATTAAATTCGAACAATCCAATGTGGGACCGAAACGCTGTTTTTCTTTTGTCAGTCTCGTTTATAGGCACATGCCAATAGCCGTTCTTCAAGTCAATCTTTGAGAAATACTTTGCATTTTTCAGGCTATCTATAGTGTCGTCGAGTCTGGGAATGGGATACCTGTTTGTAATAGTATAGCGGTTCAAGGTCCGGTAGTCTATACAAAAGCGTGTCGTGTGATCCTTTTTTTTGACGAGTACAATTGAGCTGCTGAATTTAGATGTAGACTCGCGTATTACCTCAAGCTTTAACATCTCTTTAATTTGTTCTTCAATCCTTTCTTTATCGCAAAGGTTGGTCCAAAACTGTTTAGAGCATATTTGTTGCTTACCATCCGATAAAGCTATTTTATGTTCAAGAGGTATACTTTTTTTTGTAATTTTTTCCTTTACTAATTCGGTTAACCTGTTTTCAAATTCAATCTTTGATTTTTCACATCCCTTAAATGATGCGAGAATTTGATGAATGTCAAAGGCACACTCAAACAATGTTGGATCGAATACGGATGCACCTTCACAAACTTCTGCGACAGCAACGGGTGAGCAAGAATACAAATGTTTTTCGTGATTCGAAAAATTCGAGCAAAGCACACTCCAGATTGGAGAGTTTGTGTCAAAAACGCCTTGAGCTACATGTAAGTCTGGATACATTGCGGAGACAACCAAAAGACAATTTGATACGACCGAAAGAGGTCTCGGTGCAAAGACTTTGAGATGATGTGTTTCGCCTGCCAAGATCGTGACATTTTCCTTCGATCTTAGAAGAAATGATTTTTGATTGTCAGCCGCATGTTCAGTCAATTTATGCGTCCTATAGATTTTGTTCGTACTGATTGGAAGACAATACTTTGTATCATTGGCGACCAATGACATTTTATTTGTTTCGTATTCAATCGTTGCACTGTATTTCTTCTGGAAATTTACGCCAAGCAGAAGCGTTTGAGCTGCCTCATGCAAAACGATTGCATCGCAAAAGAAAACAACTTTTTCATTTGCCAAAGGGATGTCGTTCACGATACCATGGGTTCTGGCTGTTTGGTTATTTGCTAAGAGCATCTTTTCCTGATGGCTGTGATTGATTGGCAGGTTCATTTTTTCGGCAAAACTCTTTGATATTACACTAAAGCTCGCGCCGCTGTCGAAAATCGCGCAAACTTCTTCATTGTTTATATGGAAGTTACACTTAGTTACATCAAACTCCTTGGTCTCATACGTGGTCAAAGTGTTTATTGATTGAGAAGTTTCGAGAGTTTTGAGAACTTCATCCACCAGTGCTTCGTTTTTTCTTAACGTCCTAAATGCATCATAGTCCGGATTCAGCAACTGCCCGTAACTATTGGGTTTGCTGTTTGACCTTGGCAAACTTGCAGCAAATTCACTCACCTTACCTACAATTCTCTTGCCCCTCAATTGCTCAATCCTACGAATTTTCGGGATTACCTGGTTATTTTGGTCGAATGGTGGTCTTAACGGGGGTTGTGGATGTTGTCTTTCGCATTGCTGGTTGG
>JBOFQC010000715.1:0-2335 GCA_051660725.1 Thermoguttaceae bacterium | reverse complement strand
AAATCACACTTTTCGTCGACCCACTCAACGAGAAAACGGTTGGAACGGTGCATTCCGTTGTTCCGCAGGCCGCTACTGGAGCGAGATATTTTCCTGTTTATATTTTATTGGACGACCAAAACGGACGTTTCAAGGCGGGCATGAGTGTTACCGCTTTGATTTCTACTACTGATCCCGCGCCGGGTATTGTCGTGCCGAGAGACGGAGTGATTTCCAAGCCGGACGGCCAAACGGTGTGGGTGCTTTCTGAACAAGCAAGTGAAGAAGGACCGCCGAAAACAATTGCCGAGCCGATCCCGGTCAAACAGGTTGCTCAGGCGGTTGACATTTTGTCGGTTCAGCCGGAAACCGAGCGAGGGCAAGAGATTCTCGTGCCTGGAGCAAAAATTGTGGTTGAAGGGGGTGAACGCTTAATGCCAAACCAAGTCGTTCAAATTGTCGAAACACGTGATGAATGGTTCAAGGACTTGCCCACAGGTTCCGGTCACACGGTAATTAAGCCGAAACAACGTATTGATATTCGAGCCGACAACGAAAAATAGCGAGCCGACAACGTAAGTTGGCGGGTAAATCTGTCTTTTTCCGAAAATCGCTCCAGTTTTTCAGGTACTGATCAACAGTATAAAATAATAGTCAGGTTATCACAAATGCGAATCATATTAATTATTGTTGCGTTATTTTTTGTGCTGCCCGTTATTTCAGAAACTTGTTTAGCAGCGGAAGAAAATCAGGCCGAGCAGCCGAACATTATTGTCGTGTTTATCGACGATATGGGTTACGGTGATATTGGCCCTTTCGGTAGTGATACGCCGACACCGCACCTCGACACGCTCGCTAAAGAAGGGAGACGGTTCACGAACTTCGTGGTTAGTTCGGCTGTTTGTTCTGCTTCCCGGTCCGCAATTATGACCGGTTGCTATCACCGCCGTGTTGACATTGACGGCGCACTTTATCCCGGAGCGAAAGTCGCTCTTAATCCGAACGAAGAAACAGTTGCCGAGGTATGCAAAAAGAAAGGGTACGCAACCGCCTGCTTCGGGAAATGGCACCTCGGTGAAAAAGAGCCGTTTTTGCCGACGAATCAAGGGTTCGACGAATATCTTGGGCTACCTTACTCAAACGATATGTGGCCGAATCATCCGACGAATAAATCGTTTCCGCCGCTGCCTTTGATTGAGGCGACGAAAGAAGCCGGCGCAAAAATAATCGACTCGGATGTGAGTGCCGAGAAAATGAAAGAACTCACGACAATGTACACGGAACGAGCAGTTGCGTTTATTGAGAAAAATAAGGAGAATCCATTTTTCATTTATTTGCCGCACACAATGGTTCACGTGCCGATTTTCGTAAGCGATAAATTCGCCGGCAAAAGTGGAAAAGGGGTTTACGGTGATGTCGTTATGGAAATCGATTGGTCAATTGGCGAAATCGTTTCCGCTCTTAAACGAAACGGACTCGACAAGAAAACTTTGATTGTTTTTACATCGGATAACGGCCCGTGGCTTTCGTACGGTAACCACGCAGGCACTGCCGGACCGTTACGGGAAGGAAAAGGAACCAGCTTTGAAGGTGGAATCCGGGAACCTACGATTTTTTGGTTGCCGGGCCAAATACCAGCCGATACAACATGTACGGAACTTGCGGCCACGATTGACATTTTGCCAACAGTTGCGAAAATAATCGGTGCGGATTTGCCGGACAAAAAAATTGACGGAAAAGACATCAGACCGCTTCTGTTCGGCGAAACGGAAGGGGCGGAAACCGAAAAATCACCGCACACTGCTTACGCAATTTATTACGGCGGGAAATTGCAAGCGGTTCGTGACACCCGTTGGAAGTTGGTTTTTCCTCACTCACACACATCTCTTTCTGGTCGTGAAGGTGGAAAAGACGGGCAGCCTGCACATTACGACATTGTAAAAACGGACCTTGCCCTTTACGATTTGCGGAATGATGTCGGCGAAACAACCGATGTGAAAGACCAGTATCCGGAAATTGTTAAACGGTTAAGTTTGGCTGCCGACGAGTTTCGCTCTGATCTTGGCGAAGGTAATGTAAAAGGGCCAGGTGTACGACCTGCCGCAGTTGTTGAATGAAAAATATTGTCGAATTTAAATCAGTTTCGTTCGCTTATGAGCAGCTTACGGTTTTGGAAGACGTTACGCTTTCAATACCGCAAGGAGAGTTCGCGTCAATTGTCGGCCCAAACGGCGGCGGAAAAACGACAATGCTAAAGTTAATGCTTGGACTTTTGACACCAAAACGCGGTGAAGTGAAACTACTTGGCGATTTGCCGCATAAAACCCGTCAACGGGTCGGATATACGCCGCAGTTT
>JBOFQC010000714.1:0-2977 GCA_051660725.1 Thermoguttaceae bacterium | reverse complement strand
AGTCCGACATCCGCAGGATCGCTGTATCTGTCAAACAGAATTGCGTTATCTCTGCCGATTTCGTAATCAGCATTTTCGAAAACGCAGGTAATAATTGAGCCTTCAATTTCTGCACCTTCAAAAATTGCGTTTGGATTCGGTGTTCCGTCTGGTCGTGCGCCCCATTCGTCCACGTCAATTGAAAAGACGAAAACTCCGTCCTCTTTAAAATCGGTGAATTTTATTACGAGTAGTTGACCGCCATCTTCCACTTCGTATTCATACGAGCCGACGCCCGATTTCGAGATGAATGTGAACGGAAAATGTCCGTAAACACCGCCGTTTTTGCCTTCCGTGTCGAAAATTCCTTCACCGGGATCGCGGACGCCGTTGCCGTTTTTGTCGAGATTTATCCGAACCTCGGTCAAAGTCGTACCGTTAGCTCCGCCGGTCCAGTTAATGTGGAAAACGTCGCCGCTTTGGTCTTTTCCCATACTCATGTCGTCTTCAAAATAGACGAGGCCGAAGTTTATCTCCGGCGGCGGTACAGGAATCGACAAAGAAAGCGGATCAGCGGAGAGCGCAAGCCTCTGCTCCATCTCCTCGAATCGCAGGAGACGTTTATATTGGTTGACGTTTTTGTCTTTTTTGCCCTTTTGCCCTTTTTTACCAGAAACCGCCAAGCTACCCGGTTTGCTAGTTAAGCGCGGATCAACAGAAAAACCTAGAATTTCGCTCAAGGTAATGTTTATCTTTCTCGTGCTCTTAACACCTTTTTTAGCTCGGCTTGATGTTTTTTTGTAAGCAGATTTGGCGTTTTTCGATTTTTCAGTCAGGGCTTTTTTAGTTGACACTTTATTTCCCATTATGTGAAAAGATGATAAAATTTGTCGTGTTTGTCTGTATAACGCACCGCACAAATGCAAAAGCATACACGTTCCTACATCATCTATAATCGGTCATGAAGTGTGAAAGAATAATCAAAATTCGGAAAAATCGAAATAATCGTTAAAAACGGCAATATTTAACATTTTACAGCTGCTTAGAAAATGTTTGGTTGTTTAAGGTGTTTGGCGTTTTAAAATACTTTTTCCAAAATTCAGTCCGGGAAGAAGTTTCACGAAAAATCAAAAAATTTATGTACACGAGCGATTTTCTTTCGTAATAAGGGTGATATGTTTCTCACCGACCCACTTTCAACGCATGGCGAACCGAGCGACCGCAAGATCGAAAAAAAGGGCGATGTTGAAATTCGTCGCTTGTGGATAAACAGTTGTGCGGCTAAACCGCCGAGCCACTTTGAGTGTCTCGAAAATGGGCTGCCGAACAGATTCGTGAGGAGTACGGAATACCGGCTGCCGTTCCTTACTTCGTCTTGATAAGGAAGTTCGTCGAGCGGGCGAACTTTTATCTTGTGAAACTAGCTATTGGGTGAGTAGTCTCGATCCCACAGTCGTCTGCGGCACCATGTGAAATGGCGGAGCTGGTTTCTGAGGTTTCGAGTCGCTCGTTCTAATGCAAAGAATCATTGGTTGCAGTAAATAATATATTGTCAGGAACACCTCATTATTCACGTTTTCCCTATCGACCGACAACCGCGGATTCTTTAGATGCCCTTCGTGGAATACTTACGGCAAGACTTTTCTAATACTATTCATTTTTTTCGTCATCTTCATCAATAATTGCTTCTACATATCGAAGATAATGAGAAAACGCGATAAAATAACTCCACTTTTCGGACTTTGCGAGAATCCCTAACCGTTGAGCTATTTTGAATTCCGCATAATCAAATATTGGATGTACTATTAGAACGATTTCAAAAATTGTAACCACAATATTTAACCATGAAGTTCCGATAAATATTGGATTGACTACAAGTCCAATAATGAAAATTCCAACCTGTAACGGTATGGCAACTAAGTTAAATAAATGAAAATAGACCCGTGCGTATTTTTTCAGTATAATTTTTCGTTTATTTAACGGCAGAAATTCATTCATTTGGTGTTTTTTTTGCTCATTTATACCGGAGCCCGGCATTTATAGTCGTTATCAAAATTTTTATTGGTGTCAGGAATTCGCAACACTTGTAATTGTTCCGTCAGCTAGCCGGGTTCTAATTATATCACCTTGTTTTACGGTTTCGGCACTTCGGATTATTTCGCCTGTTTCTGTTTGCGTTATAGAATAACCACGTTTAAAGACGGCAAGCGGGCTAAGTGCTTCCAGTGTGGCGGCAAGTTTGCCGAACCGCTCTTTCGCTATTTCCAATTTGCGGTTTATCGATTTGTCCAGATTCTGTTCTAATGAATCGACCGTTTTGATTCGGTCTTCAATGATTCGTGCTGGTCGTAAAAAAACAGTGTGTTTCTCAACTGCCCGGAACCGTTCCTGAACGAGCCGGAGTTTTCGTTCAACCGAGTTATCCATTCGTTGCCGCGTTTGCGCAAGCAATAACTTGATTTGCGTATCTTCCGGCGCAATTCGCTCAGCTGCTTCGCTTGGTGTCAAAGCTCTTAAATCGGCTGCAAGATCGCACAGCGAAACGTCAATTTCGTGCCCAACTGCCGAAATAGTCGGTATTTCTGACGCCGCGACTGCTCGAACCAACGGTTCTTCGTTGAACGCCCAAAGGTCTTCGAGACTGCCACCCCCACGTGTGACAACGATGCAGTCAGCAAGTTTCGTCAGGTTGACCAATTGAATTGCTGCGGCAATTTCCTCGGCAGCCCCTTCACCTTGAACCTTAACCGGCACGATTCGAACATCAACGCGTTTGGTTCGCCTGCCGAGCACTTGAAGAAAGTCCCGTACCGCAGCACCGGTTGGGCTTGTAATCACCGCGACTGTTCGCACAACTTTTGGCAACGGACGTTTTTTTGCCGGATCGAAAAGTCCAGCCGTCTCCAATTTTGCGCGAAGCTGACGAAATGCAAGTTCAAGTGCCCCAATACCTTGCGGTTCCAACTGCGACACAATCATTTGGTATTTCCCATGCGGC
>JBOFQC010000713.1:0-16633 GCA_051660725.1 Thermoguttaceae bacterium | reverse complement strand
AACACAGGCGGCGACCAGTCGAAACACGGAATTTGGTTCTCGCAAATTGACGAATGCAAAAAAATTGCGGCAAAGTACGACCTAAAAATAACCGGTTTGCACACGCATATCGGAAGCGGCACGGATTTTGAACACCAGCAGCAAGTCTGTGAATACATGGGAAAATTTGCCGAACAGTTCGGGCCCGACCTCGAAATGCTTAGTACAGGCGGCGGCCTACCGATTCCGTATAAAGAAGGCGAAACTTACATTGATTTGGACCGCTATTTCGGCATGTGGAATGAAGTGCGTAATCGTCTCGAACAAAAATTTGGTCATAAAGTCCGTTTGGAAACCGAACCTGGCAGATACATCGTCGCAGAAAGCGGCTACTTGATAACCGAAATTCGGGCTGTAAAAACGCAAGGTGAAAACATGTTTTACATTGTAGACGCAGGTTTTAACAATCTCGCCAGACCGATTATGTACGGGGCGTACCACCCGATTTCAATTGCGAAGAAAAACAGTGCCGATTCTGCCCAAAATATCGATTCTGCAAAAAACACCGATTATCAGGCTTGTGACGTTACAGTTGGCGGACCGCTTTGCGAATCGGGTGACATTTTTACACAGGAAGAGGGTGGTTTCGTAGTGAAACGTACACTTCCCTGCGCCGAAGTCGGCGATTACCTGATAATCGAAATTGCCGGTGCTTACGGTTCGGTTATGGGCTCAAATTACAATTCCAAGCCTCTCGCCGCCGAAGTGCTGATTGACAACGGTTCTGCGAAGCTTATTCGGCAAAGGCAGACTTTTGAACATCTGATTCAGAACGAGATGTGTTAATCTGTAACAATTGGGTTGCCAAGTCCGGGTTAATAAGCTATAATGTACTAAGAATCTAAACAGTATGCCATTAACAAAGCCGGTATTTTTCCGTTGAAGTTCGTGGCTTTTCCTTAAAATAAAAAGTAAGGTAAAGCAAAGAAACAGCGATTAGTGCATGGCAAATGGTAGAATTTTGCACGCAAACACATTATATACTGTACAACGGTATAAAAGTTACCTTTGCTGATTTTGAGGAATTTGAAGTTTTTAAAATCAAATCCACAAAATTTCGGGAAACCTTGCCGACCCAAAATGTTGGTAAACCAAGCCGACTAAAAAAGTTGGCGAAAAACTTTCCGCTGAGCGTAAAAATACTGACAGGCGGTATAAGTGTTTTTGTAAACAATTAAAAAACGACCAAAAATTACAATGTCTGAAGCTGATATTTCAAGTAGTTACACAGCAAAACCGAAAAAAACTCCGCTAATCACTCCGCAAGGACTTTACGATAAATGTATGGCTTTGGCCAACAACCTTTGGTGGAGCTGGCACCCGGAAGTAATCGATATGTTCCGTTCGCTGGACCCTATCCGTTGGCGGCAGTTGGGGCATAATCCAATCGCTCTTTTGCGAGAATTCACCCCGGAAAGACTGGAAGTAAGGGCTTCTGAACTGGTTCTTTATACCCGAATCGACCAAGCGTACCGCCGTATGGGAGAGTACATGAACTCCCGGACAAATTGGGCGAAGAAAAACGTTGGCGTTCTCGGTTCCAAACCAGTAGCTTATTTTTCGCTCGAGTTCGGCGTTCACGAATCAGTGCCGATTTATTCCGGCGGTTTGGGCGTTCTTTCTGGTGACCACATTAAAAGTGCCAGCGGTTTGGCTGTTCCACTAGTAGCAATTGGTTTGTTCTACGACCAAGGTTACTTTAAACAACACCTTAACGGTGCAGGTTGGCAGCAAGAAGAATACCTCGACACAATGGTTGAGTATCTGCCGCTTGAACCAGCCGTTGACGCTCACGGAAACAAAATCGTCGTCAAAATTCAGACGAGAACCGGCATTATTTCTGCAAAAGTGCGTAAAATGCAGGTCGGACGTGTTTCTTTGTACCTTTTGGATACCGACCATGAAGAGAATCTGCCGGAAGACCGACAGCTTACCAGCCGGTTGTACGGAGGAAATAACCGTACCCGTATCCGTCAGGAAATTGTTTCCGGTATCGGCGGCGTCCGTGCTTTGAAAGCTCTTGGTATTTCACCCGGTGTTTACCACTTGAATGAAGGGCACAACTCATTCGCCACTCTCGAAGTTGTTCGAGAACGGATGCAAGAAGATGGCATGTCATACGAAGAAGCGCTTCGTGATGTTGCACAGCACACAGTTTTCACAACTCACACACCGGTCCCGGCAGGTCATGACCGTTTTGACGACGAATTAATTGACGAGCACCTTTCCCCGCTTCGTAACGAACTGGGAATTTCCCACGAACAGTTAATGGGACTCGGACGCGTTGACGTAAACAACCGAAACGAACCGTTCTGCATGACTGTTCTCGGTCTGAAACTTTCCCGTTACGCAAACGCTGTAAGTTCTTTGCATGGCAAAGTTTCTCGAAGAATGTGGCAAGGACTTTGGCCGAGCCGTGCGGAAGAAGAAGTGCCGATTGGACACATAACAAACGGTGTCCACGTTCCGAGCTGGATGGCGTGGCAGATGAAGACGCTTTTTGAACGACATCTGCCGAACTGGACCGAAGAATCAATTGATCCTTCTGATTGGGCCGAAGTTTCTGCAATTGATCCGGGCGAATTCTGGGAAACTCACAACGCAATGAAGAATTTGCTTGTGCAATTTGCACGTCGTCGTGTGAGTCGCCAATGTCGCCGACGTGGTGAATCAGATGAGGTTATTGACAGAGCGAGAAACGTCTTGGACCCGCAAATTCTCACAATTGGGTTCGGACGCCGTTTCGCCACTTACAAAAGAGCGACGCTTATTTTGAATGACATTGACCGAATGGATCGTCTATGCAACGACCCGGACCGACCGGTTCAATTCGTATTTGCTGGTAAAGCGCACCCGGCTGACAATCCTGGCAAGGAGTTCATTCAAACAATTGCGAATTTGCGTAATGATCCGCGTTTCGCTGACCGTTTCGTGTTTATTGAAGACTACGATATCAACGTCTGCCGTCACATGGTTCAAGGGGTTGACGTCTGGCTTAACAATCCGCGTCGTCCATTGGAAGCGTCTGGAACAAGCGGTCAGAAAGCGGTACTCAACGGTGCATTGAATCTTTCGATTCTGGACGGTTGGTGGGCCGAAGCGTATGACGGCACAAATGGTTTCGCAATTGGAAAAGGAACCCAACACGTTGACACTGCGATTACTGACGCCAGAGATGCCGCTTCGCTCTTTGACACAATTGAGTACGAAGTGATACCAATGTTTTATGAGACCGACGAAAACGGCTTACCCGGCAAGTGGATACGTGCAATGATGAACTCAATCAGCACACTTGCGTGGAGGTTCAGCTCGCACCGAATGGTTGCCGATTATGTTCAAAGTGCATACCTGCCAGCTGCTGGTGGTGTCAGTTGCACAATGAAATAATGTAGTTGTTTATTAAGTTAGCCCCGGAGCCCTGCTCCGGGGAGTAGGATGTCCAGTTCCTGTAAAACTGAACATCCGATATCCTACTCGAAAAACTACTTCTTTCACTGCAATGCAATTCTGTATCTCTCAGTCTTGCAAGACATTACGCGAAAACGTTATTCTCTTACGTTTTCCCACTGTTTTTCTAGTCGTTGCGCCGAAACTTTCATTGCAGTGCCGAGTTTTTGGGCAAACAGTGAAACGCGGTATTCTTCCAACATAAACCTGAAAACAGAAAGTTGCGGATCAATAATTCCGGACGCTTCATGCAACTCAAGTCGGTCCGTGTACCGAGCCCAAAATTTCGCAATTTCAGTAGTTGCGGCACGGTCTTGCTGTTCGCCACCACTTTTCAGCCGTTCGAAGCGAGCTGACACCGCTTTCATATAACGGGGGAATTCCTTGAGCCATTTCCATTCGGTTCTGGCAAGAAAGCCCGGTGTCACCAATTCTGCAAGAGCCGATTTGGCATCACGCCAAGCAAACTCAGTTCCTGGTTTTTTATTCTGCTCAATTACAAGTCGAGCTTGCTGAAATGATTCGAAAAAAGGGCCGACGAATTTGGTTACTTCCTGAACAGCAATTCCGAGTCTGTTTTTCGCCGCGGTAATCCTCGCCTTAAACTCCAGCTCGTTTCTAGGTAATTGTTTCTCGTCGGCTTCCAAAGCACGAAGAGCAATAAGTTCAGAAATTGATTTTACGAAAAGTACACTTTGCGGCACATTTGGTTCTTGAGGCAAAAGCGGTTGCGCGTAAATTTTCATTTTATCAAGATTGGGCAACCACTCGACTTGCGTTTTAAGTTCTTTGCGGCGAGAGAGATAGAACAGACGCATAAGCCCCAGTCTTGTTTCACGATTTGCCCGATCAAGAGAATCAGACAGTTTTAAATCTACATATTCATTTCGGTCAAAGAGAGTCGGAAACGCTTTTATCTGCATCTTGCCGCGGGTGATTTCGACGCTTTCAGGAAAGTCGCCGAAATTCCATTCGGTAAGTTTTTCTTTGCTAAATCTTGTGTCATCAACAGCCGCAACTGATTCGGCAGCTTTGACACCAAGTTTTTTTCGTAAAGAATCAATTTCACGTCCTTGCGCAACTTGTTCGCCTTCTGATGACACCACTCTGATATTCATTTTAAGTTCATCAGGAACTTTATCTGTTTGAAAATCTTTTGGTGTTATCCTGACACCGGCAATTCTACTTGCCGCGGACGTAAGCACTTCCTCGAAAACTCCATGAGCAAACACCATTTCATTTGCGATTCTCTTCGCAGTGTCGGGTACTGGCACCAGATTTTTACGTATCTCTTTTGGTAAAGAACGAAGCAATGCCGTGATTTTCAGTTCCAAAAGTCCTGGCACAAGCCAGCCGAGCCTTGCCGGTTCAAGCTGACGCAACCCTTCAATTGGCACCACAACGGTTAAACCGTCATGTTCTTCACCAGGCGAATAATTGTATTCAATAGCAGCGTCCGTGCCGTCAAAAGTGGTGAGCGTGTCCGGGAACTTTTCGAGCACAGACTCGTCAACATCTTCGACGCAAATGTCAGCAAGTGTGAAAAATAGAGATTCTTTTTCGCTCTTTTTGGTGTTGTGATACCACTTTTCCAAAGAACGTTTGTCGTAAACCGTTTCCGGAATTCTGGTTTGGTAGAAATCGTATTTAGCACGTTGTCCACGTAATAAATCATGACGCCGCAGTTTGTCTTGCAGCTTCTGCGCATCTTCACATAAAATTTGATTGTAGGTAAAAAAGTCACATTTAGTTTCCAGTTCGCCGTCAACGAGAGCATTTTGAATGAAAATTTCTCTCGCTTGTTTGGTGTCAATAGGCCCGAAATTAATTCGGCGTTTCGGTACAATTACAAGACCGAAAAGCGACACCTTTTCAAAAGCGTGAACATAACCGGTGTCACGGTTCCAATGCGGATCAGAATACGATTTTTGGATGAGATGAGAAGCAAGCGGTTCAATCCAGCTCGGGTCAATTTTTGCTGTTACACGAAGAAATTTTCTGGTTGTTTCAAGTCGCTCAGCCGCCACAACCCATTTCGGCCTGCTTTGAAGAAATTGCGGCAACTTGGATTGCTGGGTACTGGGACGTGCGTTATCCGCTAATTCTTGCGGTTCAAGAAGTTGTGTCTTTTTAGCGAGGCCGCTTCCTGGCCAGAGTACAAATTTTCCATTACCTGGACCAGCGGTAAGATACTCGTTTTTTTCGTCTCGGCATGCAATACCAGACAGCATTCCAGTGAGTATCGAACGGTGAATCGCATCGTAGTCATCACGTCTTGGTGTTAGTTGCATCTTGGTGTCACGTATTAGCGACAGAAGTTGCAAATGAATGTCTGACCACTCTTTCATTCGATTGAACGAAAGGAAATTCTGTGACGCCGCTTTTCGCAGTTGGCTTCTGGAAAGAGTATCTTTCAATCCGTGAAAAAAATCCCACATTTTCAAATGCGACGCAAAGTCTGAGTTTGGATCAATAAATTTTTCATGTGCTGCATCAGCTTTCTCATGTAACTCATGCGGTCTTTCACGTGGGTCTTGAATTTCCAACACTGAAGCAATTATCAGCATTTCACGCAAACAGTTTTCTTTGTCAGCGGCAAGAATCATTCGAGCAATTCTTGGATCAACTGGTAATTTACTAAGTTTCCAGCCGATATCAGTAAGTTCACCATTGGTGTCAGTTGCTCCGAGCTCGAAAAGCGTTTTATAACCATCCTGAATTGAAGAAAATCTCGGCGGATCAAGAAACGGGAAAGATTCAATTGCACCGAGTTTAAGAGCCTTGGTTTGCAAAATTACAGACGCGAGATTGGTTCGCTGGATTTCCGGTATTGTGTACCGTTCACGAGTGTCGTAATCTTCTTTGCTGTATAATCTTATACAAACACCCGGACCCACACGTCCGCATCTGCCTGCTCGTTGATTTGCTGATGCTTGTGACACCGCTTCAATTGGCAGGCGTTGGGTTTTCGATCTTGGAGAGTATCTACTTATTCTTGCGGTGCCAGTGTCAATTACATACTTGACACCGGGCACTGTCAACGAAGATTCGGCAACGTTAGTTGTGATTACGATCCGCCGATAAGAATGTTTTTTGAAAATTTTCTGTTGTTGAGCAATTGGCAGCCTCGCATAGAGTGGCAATATTTCTGTTTGGCGTGCTGAGTCGTCACCTGGAATTTTATGATTCCTGAGCGATTTTGCGGTGTCAAAAATATCACGTTCAGTCGGCATAAAAATCAAAATATCGCCGCGATCTCGCATTGCAAGTTCGTCAACGGCGGCAAGAAGTGCTTTTTCTTCGTCTGGTTCCTCGTTGCCTTTGTTTTTTTCTGATCCGTTTTTGTTGTTGCCGGTATTTTTGTTTTCATCTGTATCAAAATATTCGTCAACAGGCCGATAAAGAATTTCAATCGGGTAATTTCTTCCTGACACCTCGATAATCGGAGCCGGCCCGCCAGTGGTGCCAAAATGCTCAGCGAATCTTTGGGCGTCAATTGTCGCAGAAGTGATTATCAGTTTCAAATCCCTGCGTTTGATCAGAAGGCGTTTCATCATGCCTAGCAGGAAATCTATATTCAAAGACCGTTCGTGTGCCTCGTCAATTATAATGGTGTCATATTTGTCAAAGAATCTGTCGGTTTGTGATTCGGCAAGAAGAATGCCGTCAGTCATCAATTTAACAAGCGTTGTCGGCGTGGTTTCGTCAGCAAAACGGACTTTATAACCAACTGTAGAGCCAAGAGTTGTACCGACTTCATCAGCGATTCTTGCAGCAACTGATCTTGCGGCGATTCTTCTTGGCTGAGTGTGTCCAATCATGCCGTTGACACCACGGCCGATTTCCAGACAAATCTTGGGGATTTGGGTGGATTTGCCCGAACCTGTCTCGCCGCAGATTACAACTACTTGATTTTTTTTGATAAGGTCTGCGATTTCATCTTTTCGTGCCACAACAGGCAGGTCGGCGTCATACGTAATCCTGGGAACGGATTTTCTTCGTTGTGAAACCTGTTCCTTTGATTTTCTGATATCAGCTGCGAGCAGTTCGACTTTGCGTCGATACTTTTCGTTCTCCTCGTCTGTGCCGCGTTTCAAGTCGTGTTCAAGTGATTGCAGCCGCTTACGTAAACCGTTTCGGTCTACTAACATACACTGATTTATATCCCGTCTGAAAACGTGAAAAGCTGGCATTTCCTCTGCAACGAAAACTTGAAAACCGGTATAATTACCGACAGAATTTTACTTGTACTTTTTAACAATAAGGACTGAGTTGATACCAACCATGCCGAAAGAATTGTTCAGAATATAGTTTACCGATTCAATCTGCCTCGGAGTTCCGATTACCAAATTGTCGATTTCACATTCCGGGTCGAGTTCGTCGCAGTTTATTGTCGGGTGTACAATGGCATCATCAAAAGAGGGTAGGTTTCCTGCTAATTCCAACACGCCGGCTGCTCCCATAGCATGACCTATAAAACTTTTGGTGTTATTGATATACGTTTTTTTCGAACCAGCAAAAACCTTTCTTAAAGCCTCCACTTCCTGTGAATCACCGGAAGGTGTCGCGGTTGCGTGGGTATTAACAATGTCAATCTGCTCAGGTTCGAGTCCGGCGAATTTGAGTGCCTTTTCAACACACTGCGCCTGACGTTCTGGATTTGGTAAAACAAAATCAGTGGCGTCAGAATTCATGGCGTATCCTACAATTTCGCCATAAATTCTGGCACCACGTTTCAAAGCATCATTTAACCTTTCCAGCACGTAAACGCAGCCGCCTTCAGCAACAACGATGCCGTTGCGTTTTTTGTCAAAAGGTCTAGAAGCCTTTTCTGGATAAGGGTTTACAGCTAGTGCGTTTTGAGCAGCAAATGCAGCAAAAATGCCAAACGTGTGAATGCTTTCCGACACGCCGCCTGCCAAAGCCAAGTCAACTTCTCCTAACCTGAGTTGTTGTACGCCTTGTATGACACCAGCGTTTCCGGCAGCGCATGCAGCACCAATGCAGTAATGCGGGCCGGTGATGCCAAGATTAAGCGTCACTTCACCTGCCGGATTATTCGCAACGGTTCGTGGGTTGTGATGATGAGACCACATCTTGCAGTCGTAATCGTACTGTTTAATATTGTAAATCTCGTTCTCGGTTTCGACGTTGCCGTGTTCGGTGATTCCGAGATAAACACCAATTCTATCTCGTCCGGTCTTGTCAAGGAATGACACGGTGTCACCGGATTTGTTCGCGTCTGCTAGTGACTCGTTTGCGCAGTATACAGCAATGCTGCCAGCGCGAGTTCCACGTCGTAAGTCTTTACGGGTCTGATATTTCGTGTTGTTAAAATCACATATTCCAGCAAGAGTTTCGCCGAAATATCTGATATTATATGGCTTGACACCACTTTTTCCGTTGAGTAACGAAGCACGGAATTCCATTAGGTTACTTCCGTTTGGCGAAGCCAAGCCGACTCCTGTAATTACAATTCGTTCCATGATTTCAATACTTCTCCGAGAGCTGATGTTGTGAAAATCGGCGGGTACAACTTTTCGTCGTACCACAATTTTGTAAAATACAAACCAATTGGTGCCGTTTGGCTTAAGTTGCGCTCTTCAATTTGAGACACCAGCCAAAATATACTTTTTTTCAATGATTCTTCGAGCTGAGGAATGTCTTCAAGTACATCCTTGTGTTGCGTAAACGCGGTGATTCCGTCGACTACAAGTGCGGTTTCTTCAATACTAGAGACACCACTTGTGTCAAAGTGTATACTTCTGTTTTTTCTAGCTGAAGCCTTGCGCTTTTTGCAGGAAGTGTTTTCGTCATCAGAAGATATGCAACGGCAGCCGTAACCTCCGTCTTCATTTTGATTCGAAATTATAAATTTGATACCGTTGATTATCGGTATTTCAAATTTGCGTGAAAATTCCTTGTGTGATATGTATTCGCTGAAAAATTTAAGTGTTTTCGCGGTGCCGTAAATGGGGTTCTCTTCACGTGAATGATATTGGTTTCCGAACCAAAGCGGTAGCCAGCTTCCGTCATGTTTTTGTGAAGAAACGATAAATTTGACACCCTTGTTAATTGCACGATTCAGTCTTTCAATGATCTTTTTGTACTCAGAACCGTTTGTTTGATTCACTCTCGTGGTGTCATAACTATTCTGATTATTCATTGTGTCCGCGAGTATGTCCCGCCATTTCAAAAAAGCACGCAAGGCATGAGCGGTCAAATCGACACCGCTTTTGTCAAACGGGAAGCGGTTCCAACCTTTGCAGAACGTTGGCATTCCACCGTCGCGGTTTTGGAGGTCCAGCAACCACTGAAGACCATTTATTGCGGCTGGTATCACCCTGTTGTTAATATTTTCGGCGTCATGTTGATACTTGACGTAATTTGCAAGAGAAATCAATGCTCCAGGCGTATCATCAGCGTCTGGAACTCCCCCGCTTAAATCGGTCCAAGCCCAACCACCAGGTGACGCCCCGGTGAATGGATGTTTCGTCTTCGTTTGGCACTGCAATATCCAGTCCCAAAGCGTGGTGTCGGCAAGGAGTGACTCATGTGCCGAATCACATTTTTTTTCCGGGTGTGCCGAATTTTCTTCATTTAAATCCGAATTAAAAATCGCATTTACCGAAAGCGTTGTCAGCCAAGTTGCGAGGTTGGTGTCAATTGGCCATGCACCATTTTTCCGAACCGAGGCGTACAAAAATTCGAGTCCTTTATTTACAACCGGGTGGTCAATATGTCCCAGTGACGCCAAGCTCATAACAACAAAAGACGTAAGTGGTGCCGCTTCAAGAAAGCCGCCGCTCTCCGGTTGCATTTGGCCGACTTTTTCAAGTGATTTTCTTTTCGCTTTGTTACGGATTAGTTTTTTGAGCGGACCAAGTGAAGGTTGGTTCTCGAATATAAGTTGGCCAATAGCAACGAGCGCTGGTATTGCATAACTTACGACTGGCAACCTTAGCAATTTAAACATCGACTGCGGAAAAGCCGCCAATTCAAACGGCAACTGCGGTACATCTCTCCACGGAACAAGGCCGGCAAGAGCGGCGTTTGCGAGAATCGGCGCAGAGAATGTCCGGTCGGTTCCGTATCGTTTCTCGATTCCTTCGATGCCGCCGTTGTTGCGAATATACACATCGGCATTTGTAAGAACGCCCATACTCCAACCGGCATGTATGGAATCGTGGTACGGCGAATGTATTCCGCTGTCTATTTGGTCTGATTTGTCTCTTGCATTTGAATCGCTATTTGAATCGCGTGCTGAATGACCGGCCTTATCGTGCGGCTCATACACACTCACGGTATCCGAGAGCAAGAGCGCACTTTTAACGAGCAGTGTCGTGGAAGGGTTGGACGGACTTTCCGGCGTGTCACCCCAACCGCCGTCACTGTTTTGAGTGGCGATCAGCCAAGTGGCACCATTTTTAATCAGCTTGTGTATTTTTGCAAGGTGTTCATGTGATGTAAACTCTTTGCGCTGCGAAACTTCGCACTTTTGCCGATAAATCGAAAGAGCACTAACTGCCGTTGCCGTTGAAAGCGCGGAAGAAGATAACTCTCCGATCCAGTGACCGGAGGTGTCACGTTGCTTAAGTAATTCGTCACGAACACACTTGTAAGCGGTACGTATTCGATCTTGTTCCTGTGGTGTAAACATTCTTCAGGTTTCTATCTGGAAACTTCAGGTAGCAAATGACGCTTTGTCCGAAGCTCTTGATTTTCATAATCTGGGACTTTTGGAGAAAATCGCCAACATTTTCTTCGTCGCGGCTAACACGTTGAGGTTGAAATTTGCATTATCATATCGGTGAATTCACGCACATCCAAAAAATAACTCGGATATGCTTCTTTCAACTCCTCAAAATTTTTCGTTGACACCAGCACAACATTTGTTTCGCCACGTCTGCACTCCGGTGTTTGCTCCAGTACGGAATACATTTTTTGAGCGGTGTCAAGTTGTTCCGCCTTGAAACCATGTATTTCGCTTCTCTGGCCCTTTATGTCCAAGTCCAAAAGCCAGTATCCATAATCGGCTGGCGAATATTTCACGTAAGCTTCCTTTATGGCGTTTAGTTTTGTAAAAAATGATTGGTTCGTTCCGACTTTATATAATTCGTTTTTTATTTCTGCTGCGGATATGCAAGCATAATTCGACATTACTGGTGCTTTTTCCTCATGTGAAATCGCGGCACTTGCGAGTTTGAAAAAGTCGAGCCAATCTTTATTTCCCTGGCTTGATTTCAACGATTCGCCGTAAAGCATTTCGACTGTTTCAACAGCCATTGCCCAAAGATGCTGACGTTTTGTTCGTACCTGCAGTTCTATCGAAACTCCTTGATAAATCTGTAATTCCGAATAGTCCGCGAATTCAAAAACAAAATGTAAAGCCCGATAACCGGATTCTTTTGGCTTGGAAATGTAATCGGATGTTTTTTTCAGAATTAACGGACCTATATTTTTTATTTCTTCTAATGTTTTACTTGTCCAATTTGTACAATTCGCGTCCAGAACTATGCGGGCCCCCGCAATATCCTGCATTCTTGACAGCTTCATTGACGGAATACGATTTAATTTCTGTATTATTGACGCAGCACGTTTCAGTCTAGCGGAACCATAAACAAATTGAAAAGTTGAAAGCTGAAAATTCTTTAATGCTTCTTCGCAAAAAAACAACGCTTCGTTACAAATACTTAGTGGTTTTTCATGTAGCCCACGCCAGTAATTGAGAATTTTCAGAGCTTCCTCGTCCGTTGGGTTCTCAACAAGCGTTTCTCCAGCCCGATCAATTGCTTTTTTACTGTATAGGAGTTTCGTTTTAGAACTGGCCATTTGGAAAACTTTGCAGTAATTTTTCGTTTTTGAAAGTCGCCTACGTTACCCGCCAACTTACGTTGGCGGCTCGCTATTCCACGTCGGCGGCTAACATGCAATACAAGGCAGTAGCTAACAAAAATTACCGCATGAAGCCGACGTAGAAACTGAACACTTGCGTCACGTCTGACGGGTCCTTCATGACCGGGAACGCGAAGTCAAACGCAATCGGTGCTTGACCCATAAAAGGTACGCTGATTCTCAAACCGAATCCTGGCGAAACACGGTACTTTTGCGCCCAATCATCAATTTTCGGCTGTACGCAACCGGTGTCAAGGAATACCACGCCGCGAATCATGTCGTCAGCCGTAATCGGGAAAATCAATTCCGCTGAGTTGAACATCTCAAAATTACCACCAATCGGCACGAAGCCATTCGTCGCGTCTCTTGGTGAAACACCACGGAACTCGAAACCACGTAACGATGTGAAACCTCCAGCGTAGTACCGCTCGAAAATCGGGGTGTCAATATCTGTCCAGCTTGATGCGTGTCTTAAACCCAAAACCCAACGTCCCGAAGTATCAGGCCGCTCACGAATCATAAAATAACGTCTCAGGTCAACACCCAATCTCGGGTATTGGTACGAACCGACAATTTGCTCAGCCGTGAATGATAACAGGTGTCCTTCAGTCGCAAGTTGCGGATTATCACGTGTGTCGTGAGCAATTCTTGCACCAAATGTGTGCATTGCATTCGCACCGAGAGCACGATCCAAGTCCGGGATACCATACATTATCGGATGGTTGATATCAACGTTCTCACCTTTATAATAAGTCGTAAAGGCAAGGTCTGGTGTCAATTTGTAACCGAGCGAAACAGTACCGCCGGCACGCTGTTCACGCCATTCGTTGTAATTACGCGTGTAAAAAAAGCCACTTAAACCGAGCGACCAGTTTGTGTCCATTAAACTCGGAGTTTCCCACGAAACTTCGTACCGTTGCACAACCGTACCTGGCTGGGCATCAATTCGGAATCGTTCACCAGCACCACGAAACGCTTTTCGCCAATCTTCCCAACGGAGCGGATTACGCGGCGGACGACGCCAATTGAAGTTTCGTTCGTCATACGTGAATCTGGCGATAACACCGGAGTCGGACGTGATTCCAACACTGGCCATAAGCGAACCGGTTTCGGTTTCCTGCACGCGAATGTGAGCAGGAACTCTAAGCGTTCCGGGATAAAATATCGGTCCGGGTGGTCCAGTATTTATCATGCCGCTTGAAAAATCATCCAAATCAGATGATCCTGGCATAACCGGGTCGACAATACCACCGGCGTGCGTTGACGGATTTTTTGCACCAGGGACGAAAGGAGGTGCGGGAGCAAATAAACCGCCACTTGTCGTGGTAACCGACTGAGTCGAATTGTTCCCGGTATATCCCGTTGTACTCGTTCCAGCAGAAGCCGTTATTGGAGCGTTTGCGTTATATGTCGAGCTGCCAAACGGTCCACTTGAAGTAACCGGCGGCTGCGGTGCAGGTTGAGGGTACCCACTTGTGTACGAACCGGAAACACCAGCTGAACCTACATTGCCAGTCGCTCCGGATGAAGCAGTTCCAGATTGATTATAAGGAACAACCGACCCGTACTGCGGATTAGGATTAGAGTATACCTGACTCCGTGCATCTGGTGAAGTAGCACTACCAGTATTGCCATTATTTACGGCAGAACCGGAATGGTTGTTTGCCGCATCGTTTGCCGTTCCTGTTTTGACAGAACCAAAAGTGGCAGTACCAGAATTTGACGAACCGGAACCGGAATTGGAGTAATTCGAACTTGCCGGGCTGGTTGTCGTATACGGTTGTACCGGAATTGAACGGCCACTTTGACCGCGAAAAACATCATCTTTTTTTGCCGACACTTGGTCTTCAAAAACGCGATCCATGTCTTTTTCGTCAATATCGAACAGAACTTCCGGTAAATAACCGCGAGCCGGATTCATATTGAAAAGTCCAGTTGATTTCAAACGTCGCTCAGCACGACGCACTTCAGTTGTGTCGATCATTTTGCCGGGCCGAACAGTTGACGAAACAACGTTTCTTACAGCGTTAATTTTTGTGTACGGCTGTTTTCCACCCGAAGTATCGTAAAAATCGTAATCAATTTCGCCGAACTGGGCTCGAACGGACTCTCTAATAACAACATTAAGCTCAACAGTGCCGAAATCGATAACCGGGTCAGGCGTAACTTCGGTGAAAACGCGGCCTTGTTTTCCGTAAAGGTCTTTTATTTTCAGCATCGCACCGTCGAGGTACATCTGGTTGTAGGGGTCGCCCTGCCTTACTTTGGCTTTTTTCATTACTTTCAGTATTTCTTCATCTGTATACTGATTATTTCCCACAATGTTAATTTTTGAAATTTTACAGCGTGGTCCTTCGTCAATGATAAAGCGGACAGTAACCCAGCAATCTTCTTTTCCGAAACCGAGATAACCGCGTCCTTCCAGGAAATCACGGTCAATCTTTGCGAAAAAGTAACCAAGATTACGGTAGTAATCGGTCAACTTTTCGACATCTTGATCAAGGGTTTCACGTGTGAATTCACCACCAAAAACATACAGTATTCCTGGTTTCGATTTGATTTGAGTTTTCAACCTTTTTCCGGAAATATCAGAGTTACAACCGAGAAACTGAACTCTGTCAATTTTTTGCTTGTTTCCTTCGCTAATAAGGAAAACAGCCCCCCGGTCCGTCATTCTGTCACCGCTGAGTATTTCAATATGCACTTTGTGGTGACCGGAACTTTTGTAAAATTCTTCTAATCGCAGCTTGGCTTGCGTAACAACCATTGTGTCGAGCTGGTCGCCTGGTTTGATGCCCGCTTCTTCGAGCAGTTTCTTTTTGGAATAATTCCAAGATGTGTTCCCAACGATTTTTACGTAGTGTAAAAGTGGCCGCTCAATCATCACAAATGTAATGACAATGCCGTCTTTTCCGCGGTAAATTTCAGGTCGGACATCGTAAAACCAACCAGTCTGCTGTAATGAACGCTTGTCTTCCTCAACTTGCAGTTCGTTGTAAAGACGGTTTGGCCGAGACTTGACTTTTTGACGAATTTTGTCGAGCGGAATTTTTCCGTAACCAATTGCCCGCACATCCACAACCATTTCGCTTTTATTCAAATTTCCGTCAATAATCGGAGCACCCGGCAGGTCTTGGCCGCCAATTGACTGTGATTCTTGAGGCGGTTGAAGGTGTGTCGGCATTGGCGCATTAAGTGGATGCGCTGGCATTGCATTTCCCGATGTTGAATCACCAGAAAATGAACCGTCTTGACGTGGCGGATATTGCGAGTATTGCGGCGGATATTGTGACTGGGGCGTTCCTGCTCCTTGACCGGACGTTGGCAAAGTCGGAACCGGAAGTGGTGTGGCTGCTGGTGCGTATCCTCCAACCGGATTTGCCGGATAATTGTTTACTGGATTAACGCCGTTTGGGTTATTATTTAATCTGGAATTATTCTGTAACGACGAATTCTGATTTGTAGAATTATTTTGATTTGTGGGTAAATTTTGATTGGTGGAATAATTTGGTGAAGCGGAATTCTGAAGCGGCAAATTCGGCAACGGAGAACTCTGAAGTGGCGAATTAAAGCGTACATCCGGCGGAGACGGCGGCACTAACGGCGCACCATTTGCACTTGCAACTGCGTAATCCGACATGTCGGTGTACGTTGCCAACTCAATTTGTGTTGGAATATCTTTGAATTCGTCTCTTCCAACATAATCAAAATAATTTGCCGCTAACTCGTCTTCAGGTGAAGTAATATTATCACCGTAAAGAATCGCCGGTTCGAAACCTTCCGGAATTGCAGCGTAAGAATTCTCATCCTGATAGTAAACGTTTGCGTCTTGCCAATTATCACCTGGCGTGCCCGCAATGCGAGCATCATTTTGTCCAGCGTTTCCATTATCACTGCGTTGGCCATTATATTCATCTTCGGTGTACGAACTGTCACTCAGCGCATCGAAATCGGGAATTGTCGTTAAAGAGCTTACGCTTCCCGTTGGCCTCGAACCAGAAATTGGCTGCTGCCCTGAAACGTAATTGTGTGACAATACACATGCAGTAATTGCGAGTATAAATGACGGAATAAAGAGCGCAACAACTATTCTGGACCAGAACTTGTCCATGCTATACCGGAGCCCGGTATGGCAAAATAATTTAAATAAGTACTTAAATTTTAACTGAAAACAAACAAATAAATGAAAACTATTAAATAATAAATAACTGAAAAAAGCTAGTTCAAAATATCGCAAAAAAAAAAAAAACAG
>JBOFQC010000712.1:0-1723 GCA_051660725.1 Thermoguttaceae bacterium | reverse complement strand
AAATAAATTTGCACTGACAGAGTTGGTTACGGTGCCACCTGGTATTGGGCCTGTAACACTCGATTCAAACGCATGAGTGTAAGACGCAAGTAAGTCGAAATTCTTTGCAAATGTGTAAGTCGCACCAAAACTAAGAGCGTGTTCAATCATAAGCGGAGCTGCAATATTAAGTTGAGCACTTCGCGGAGGAATCGGGTTCTGGTTCCAGCAGTATCCCATACGTACTTTAACTTTTTCCGAAAGCGTCCGTTCCGCACCCATTGCAACCGATATTACGCTGTCCCAATCCAACCCTCCGACTTTTGTATTTGCGCCAGAACCGACCAGACCGACATCGAAACCAGATGTATTCGCATAATCCAAATAACGCACATCAAGGGCGAGAACAGTGTTGCGAATCCCGTCATAAGAAACGCCCCATGAAAGTGTCATTGGTAGGTTCAGCTGGAAACTATCTGAAACCTGATTACTCGCCGCATTCATACCTTCAATTGTGATCGCTTCGGCCCAGATCGGACTTTTGAACATGAAACCGGTTTTGAAATGGTTCTGGAAATCGTAATAGACACCTGTCTGGAAACCCGCCCCCCAAGAATAACGTGTTCCGTAGTTGTAAACTTCGCTATTTGGCATAACAGCCGACTGCCCCAATTGCATCGGGTTGATATTTAATGAAGCCAAATCGAGAAGAGGAGCGACACCAACCGAAAGTTTTTCCGTTAGTTTGTAGGAAATGGTTGGCGTGACTTGAAGCACCACAACATTTGCCGATTTTGCATGTTGGCTAAGTACTGGATTGGTTATATCCTTTGGGTAAAGCGAAGCGGCACCGCCGACTCCCCCCATTCCGAGACCAATCGTAGTCCGTGATTGCGGGGTACGCCGCCAAACCATTGACATTGTCGGAACCGGCACGACACCCGCTTCGCCTTTTGTGTAACCAGTTGTTGCCCCAACTGTTGAACTGACACTTGTTTCCGGGAGAATAAGTCCGAGGCCGAAAGACATTTCGTTTTGCTTCAACCCTGAAATACTTGCCGGGTTCCAGTTGATTGCCCCCGCCGAATCCAATGGGCACGCAGTCGCCGCTCCACCCATTGATTCGTTTATCGCTCCGACTCCGCGAAGCATCACACCTTGTGCGAAACAGGTTTCGGAAAATAGTATAAACGTATATACCGCACAAATCGAGAATGAAAGTATAGCTTTTCTCATTAATTCCCTTTTGGATAGAATTCCCTAAAAAATTGTTTTGCCTTTGTACTGTGAGTATAACGAGGCTTATAAATGTTGAGTCGGCAATTTTGGTAGTCTAAATAAAAAGGAAAAAATTGTAAAAATAAAGAGTTTCGGGGTTTACGTGTACATAATAATGATTCTTAGGCGTATCCAGTAAATTTTACACAAACCAGCTTTTGTGAATAATCGTTAAAAACCACTCAAGAGGAATTATCATCTCGCCGATAAAAAAGATTGAGGGTCTTTTCGTTTTTACATCACTCATCAAAAATGTTCACCAAAACAGTTGGATTAATGTGCGATTTACCTAAAAAAATTACAGCGATAATTCTCGTGCTTGGGCTTTTCGTCCAGTTTGCGAATGCCGCTATTCGGTTACCGTTACAACGGTCTGATTCCAAGGTTTCGAAAGAGGACAAGGTAAATACTGCGGAAGAACGTCAAAAATTCGAAAGAAATAATAGATTTTTTGCGTCTGCTTTAG
>JBOFQC010000711.1:0-3272 GCA_051660725.1 Thermoguttaceae bacterium | reverse complement strand
CAACCCTTTCGTAAAAGATTTTTTTCCGATTTTTAGAGGTTGGCCTTGCCTCGCATCAGCGAAAACCGGGTCGTTGTTCGCGATTACCTGTATACAAGCGGCAGGAGCCTCTACTTCCATTTTCCCTTCAAATTTCGTCTGTACCCAACGGTTTGCTTCGTGTTTCTCTGCGTCTGTCGGAGAGGCAGCAAACAGAGAACTCTGCAGTGAAAGCCAAAAGATCATTGAACATAGTAAATACAACACGTTCCAACCTTGATTTTTACACATAGTAGTTCGTGACATAGCATCGCTCCATAAAAAAGAAAGATGAACAATAACAATATTAGAAATTGTAAAAAAATAAAGATCGCAAAATGTTTTTCAGATAATCCTCGTCCTGTAAGGGCAAGGGAATTGGACCGGGGCGCCAACCTTGCCTTTTCATGGCGGAAGAATAGCATTTTTTATTTTTTTACTGTTTCTTTGTATAATAATTCCCAAAGAGCGTCCAAAGACTGTGGAATAACTTTTGTAGAACCAATTGCTGTCATAAAATTCGTGTCACCAACCCAACGCGGTACGATGTGCCAGTGTAGGTGTCCCGGCAATCCAGCTCCGGCGGCGTGACCCAGATTTAGACCAATGTTAAAACCGTCCGGGCACATTTTTTCTTCGAGAATCGAGGTCCAACGGTTGATTTGTCGCATAAGCTCATCACGTTCAGCTTCAGTCAGATCACTGAGTTTCGCGACATGCCGTTTCGGGGCAATAAGCAGGTGTCCATTATTATAAGGAAAAAGGTTGAGTACTCCGATTGTCAGCTCCGAACAAAAAAAGATATGTCTTTTCTTTTCCCATTCGAGTCCACGATTCTCGGCAACCGCTTGACAAAGAAAACACCGTGGGTCGGCACCTGCTCCGACCTCGATTTTGTTCAATTCGTCTCTTTCCTTTTTGGCTGCAGAGTCTTCCGTAATGAAATCTAATCGCCACGGTGCCCAGAGTACATCGTTATTTTGCATTTACTATCAATAAAAATATGTTTTTTAAGGAGTTATGTGATAGGTGATTCAAAATTATATCTAACGTCTAACGTCTAAAATCAAACGTCTAACTTGCTATTTTTCGGCGGAAGCCCAACGTAAGCCGTCAACGGCGGTTTTACCGTAGAAATCGCAACCGCTACGTTGTGCCATTAGTTCGCTTGCCGCCGCTCCGCCAACAAGTATCTTGATGTCGTCACGTAATCCGGCAGCTTTGATCGCTTCAATTGTCTCGGTGACCGCTTTGTAACACGTGGTCAAAAGCAAGCTCATGCCGACAAATTGCGGTTTGTGCTCACGAATAGCGGCGACGAATTTTTCCGGGGAGACATCTACGCCTAGATCGACAACCGAGAAACCACTACTTTGAAACACCATTGCTGTGATGTCTTTACCGATGTCATGAACATCATGTTGGACAGTGCCGATAACCAATTTTTTCTTATTATCACTGGCTTCGTCATCTGCTTTAAGGAGCGGTGCAAGTTCGTTCATTACTTTTTTCATTATCATTCCCGCAAACATCAGGTCGGGAATGAACGCTTCGCCTTTATCAAACCGGTCACCAAGTTCAATCATGCCTTCATTACATTCGGCAACAATAGCTTCCGGTGTGACGCAAGCGTCTAATTTTTCACGAACCAGCCGCATAACATCGGCTTCCTGACAGGTACACATCGCTTCGGATAGTGATATATCGCTCATTTGTTTTTTCCTTAATTTTTTCCTTTTTATTGGGATAAAAAATATAAATTCAAGTATACCGGAGCCGGCGTTGGCGGCGACTTATGAATAGCGCATCCTCATAGTTACCTTGCGTTACAGGGCGAAATTATTTGAAAACGTGAATATTCTAAACAATCAGCCAGTATAAAAACTTGATTTACTTAACATTGATTCTACAAAATATCGAATTTCTATTCAAGTAGGCGCAGGATTGAATATGAGGATTGCATTGTCAGAAAATTTGGATAAAATAACAAATGTCGGCAACTGTCGTTATGCGTCGGTACCGTTGGGTCTTTTTGAAAACGTAAGTAAAACAGCGTGCCAGACAGTAATAATAATTATAGTTGTCGGTAAAGCATTATAACATGGACGGTGTAAAATTCACGTCTTCAAATGATTCAACCTTGAAAAACGAGGTTATGTTTTACCGATAAAAGCCGAGTAGCCGCCGAATTTTTAACGGCTCCAGGATATCAAGTAACCAGCCAAGAACACACTATGAATCTTACATCGGAACAAAAAGCGATTGGAAAAGAAAACTTTTACGCAACAATTGGAAGTGAGTTGATTCCACGTAAACCGGGCGGAAATCTTCGTGATTTTCTGAAAAAAACTAACTCCGAGGAGCTGAAATCGGGAGAAGGTTTAGGAGCCGAATATTTTGGATATGGAACCGTTGACCGACCAGTAAGGGTAGCTGTTCTCGGTACCGGCGACGAAGGAAGCGTGCTAATCGGAGCAATTAATCCGAAGTATGTGCAAGTCGTTGCAATTGCAGACATTAGGCCGTTCAACCAACATCGTGCTTTTCACGGCGACGTTGAAACCGAGAGCGCAATGAAAGTTCGGAAAGGGCTAATGGCCGTTTACGGGTGGGAAACCGAAGAAGAAGCCAAAAAACATGTCCGAGTTTACGGCGATTACAAAGAACTTCTGGAAAAAGAAAAAAATCACACCGACGAAGACACGAAAATCGAAGCCGTGATTATCGGCCTGCCACTTTTCCTACATGCACCAGCCGCAATTGCAGCAATGGAAAACGGTTATCACGTTCTGACCGAAAAGTTAATGGGCCACACAGTTGCGAACTGTAAAGAAATGGCTCGCGCTTCGAAAAAGTTCGGTAAACATCTGGCTACAGGTCACCAACGGCATTATAACGTGCTGTATGATCACGCCGTAAAGCTGCTCCAAAGCGGCGTTTTGGGCGATTTGCATTACATCCGTGCGCAATGGCACAGAAATAACCGACCTGGCAACGACAGTTGGAAACCGGCAATTCCGGACTCGGTAAAGAAAGAAGTCGAATATGATGCAAGTGGAAACGAACATAAAAAAGGCAAGTTGGAACGTGAACTTGATTCGCTTAGAAGAAGGTTGGCCGAACAAGAAAAAGGATTGGCTGATGCGTTGAAAAGAGCAAGAACCGCTGCTGAAAAAGCTAAAATCACCGCAGCACGTGAACCTGATGTTAAACTTCTCAGGAAAAAAGTTGCACAAAAAGAAGCGCAATTACTT
>JBOFQC010000710.1:0-5249 GCA_051660725.1 Thermoguttaceae bacterium | reverse complement strand
TTCAACGCATCCAACCAGAGTCCGTTTTGGGTCAGATTCCTACAGCCGGGTAATGGGTCTTTCATGTCAATGTCCTGAACTTTAGTCGGCTCAGGTTGTGGTTTTTGTGCGGTTGGCTTAGCAAATGGTCGAAACTGCGCAAAAGCCGTTGTAAAAATTCCGAGCAGAATCAGCACGGAAAAAGTTGTGATTATTCTTCGTCGTGTTTTCATAGTAAAGTTTGGGGGAAGAAGTGGAGAATTTTGGGGCACACAACCAAATGAAATTTCGTCCATTATGTTTAGTCACAGAGGAACATGCCGTTCGGGCATAAATCGCTCCGGGGCTAACATACAAAATTATTTTGTGCTTAAATATAAGACGAATGAAAGCGGTATGTGGTTTTACGAAAAAATCTTTTTTACTCGATACTTCGCTCTGTAATGCCAACCGGATTCACAATAATCGGACATTCGCACCTCATGTTCGACCAACCGATCAGGTCAGTTTTTAGAACAAGCATCCAAACAATCTCGTTGTGTTCGAGTTGCACCGAGTGCATGGCACCAATCGGCAACCGGACGAAAAATTCCTGCTGCAATGCCGCATTCCATGTCGTCTCGAAATCTTCACGGAAAAATAACGGCTGATGATAAACCTCACGCCGTGAAGTAATTGTGTCCGTGCCTTGCCGAAATCTGGCTATTTCCATGCAGACCAATTCGACCTCAAGTTTGCGAATCCGTAATGCGCCAGAAAGCACAAGCATAATTCTGTACTTTCTGCCGGGGTAAATCGGATGATCGGAAATTTCCAGAATTGGCGGATGTACACCAAATACCTTTAATATATGATGCAATACCCAAATAATAAGAACAAGCCCCCCACCACAAAACAACACGCCAAACGTGACCGCAAAGAAGAGATCGCTTCTCGTTCCAGTGGTGTGATAAAGATTCCATGTAAGTGTAACCCAAGCTATTACGTTCCAAATGACAACATAAACCGCAAACGTAAATAAACGCACTGAAGGTTGCCAAGCGGTCGGCAAACGAAACGCAAGAAAAGTGCCCGGACTGTCATTTATCGTTTTCGAATCCGGAACTGTCGGAAACTTGGGATTGTGTCCCGGCATCGAAGCGGGAATAATATTCAGTAACGCTAAAGGTGGACTCGCCTTTTTGGCCAAAATGGCCGCCTTTCGCTCCTCAGAAATGTAAAAGTTTCGGAACGAAAGATATAATCCGCTTGCCCCGAAGACCATTAAACAAATGGGAATCGCCAAGAAATACCAGCCCCAAATCGAAGTACCGCGAATCAAAACCGCTTTTTCCGGGTCGAACGGATTGTACCAAAATTGGTACTGTTCATTGATGTTAAATGAGTTGACGATTTTTTCTACCAACTTCCGATCAGCCGAAAAGCCGCCGTTTTCGGTTAGCGTTTCCGAATCATAAGTCCAAAGAACATATTTTACATTGTCAACCTCAAACGCAATTCGCACCTCAGGTCGGTAAAGAGACTCATTTCCAGCGGTGTCTGCGTGCTCATTTTTTTTTTCCTGAATACGTGTTTCCAGAACCGTACAAACGCCCGGCTCTGAGTCACGGAGCATTCTCAGCTGCGGAATCACCCACGTAATGCCGTGAAATATAAAGAAAACAAACCCAATGAGGAATAATACACTGTAAACGTACGGAACCTGCGAAGCCCGATCTTTTCTTCGTGATGGGCCTGATCCAAATTTTCGATTTAGTTCTGTTCGTAAACGATCTAGCATTTTTTGGTATTCGCGTAAATTTTGAGCAGGTTCGTTACGCTAAAACTCGCGACCTCTCGACTTTTGCGACTACGTTTCACTTCGTCTGGAAAGTCGAGAGCATAATTTTTTGAAAATATCGGTAAAGGCGTTGGGCTTTAGGCATTAGGTAAGACATTAGACGTTAGTTTTTTAGACGTTAGACTCCAGATACCAAAAATACCTGACGCCTAAAGCCCAATGCCTAACGCCTTCAAAAATATTACTTTTTTTCACGTCCTTTACGGTAAAAGCCGAGTTTTTCAAGTGCTGTGTAGACATCTTCAAGCGTTTTTTCGCCGAAGTTCGGTACTGCAAGCAAATCGTCCCGAGTGCAATTCAGCAAGTCGCCGATTGTAGAAATTCCTTGTTCGTCCAAACAATTCGTGGTGCGAACCGGCAGGCCCATTTCTGTAATACTTAAACGTAGTTTTCGCTCGATTTCAGCTTCCTCGATGAGCGATTTGTTTAAAGGAATTCTTGTTCCCATAAATCCTCCCTGTATTTTTTAGCTAAAAAACCGCTGATCCAATATCAGCGGCTAAACATAATCGACAAATTAAAATTTGGCAGTGTACTACTTTCTCTTTTCCTCAGCGGTTTTTTCAGCAGGTTTAGTTTCTTTACTCTCTTTACTTTCTTCGCCTACAATGGTAGCAATTGTTTCAGGAAACTCAACGCCCCCTATTTCTTTCATGACCTGCATAAGCGGCGGTAGCGTTTTAGCCATGTTTTGGAGCCAATTTGCGGTAGCGCTCGAGCCGCCGTCTTTACCGCCGCTACCGTCCCAAACTACAACTTTGTCGAACTTGATGTTGGAAATGGCAATTGCAGACGCTTCAATAAGGTTGTCAAAGTGTTCAAGCATAAGCATTTGGAACGCTTCTTTCGCACCGCCGCACGCACTGATGATTTCCCGTAAACCTTCACCTTTCTTGGCCAGAATTTCGTATTGGCCGCGAGCTTCAGCTTCTAGCTTGGCAAAAATCGCTTTTGCATCGCCTTCCGCTTCGATTCGACGCTGTTCTGCAATTGCTTCGGCGTTGACGATAAGTTTCGCTTTTTCGGCTTTTGCCGGCGCTTCGAGTTCGGCTCGTCTTTCCGCTTCGATTCTTTCCGCTTCGGCAACGGCCGCTTTCGCTTGAGCCCTGTGTTCCGCTTCCTGAACGGCAGCGTCTGCTTCACGTTTTTTCGTTTCGCCGGACTGATATGCTTGTGCTTGCTTGATTTGCAGTTCCGCTTGCGAGGCCGCAACCACTGCTTTGGAACGGTTTTCCCCTTCAATTGCCGTTGCATTGGCTTCCGCTAGTTGAATACGCATGTCCCGTTCGGCCTGCTTGACTTGCGTTTCCCGTTCAAACGAAGCGGACTGTTCACCAACGGTTTGTTCTTTTTCTAGTTCCGCAAGTTTGACCGCTTGTTCTCGTTGCAGTTCGGCAAGTCTGACCGCTTGTGCTTGTTCTGCTTCGCGGGTTCCGATCATCTGCACTTTCATTGCGTTTGCGACCTGAACAGCTTTCGCTTGTTGCGCCTCGGCAACTCTGGTTTCGCCCATTCTTTCGTTGTCGGCAACGTCACCACGAGCTTTTTGCACCGCTTCGGACGCCGCTTTTTGACCAATTGCTTCAATATAACCCGACTCGTCTGTAATGTCGGTGATGTTTACGTTAATCAAAATCAAACCGATTTTTCGCAGTTCCGGATCAAGCGAATTCGTAATACTGTTCAAAAAAGCGTCACGGTCACGGTTGATTTCCTCAATGTTCATTGAGGCGATTACTTGGCGTAACTGGCCGAAAATAATGTCTTCTGCTTGTTTCGACACTTCCGGTTTAGAAAGTCCGAGCAGACGAATCGCGGCGTTTTGCATCAGTTCCTGGGTCGTGCCAATTGCAACGGTGAACACGCTCGGCACATTGACGCGGATATTTTCCATTGAAAGAGCACCTCGAAGCGGAATCTCAATTTGCATCGGCTCAAGTCCGAGGTACGCATAATCCTGAATCAGCGGTATTACGAATTTTGCTCCGCCGTGAATACACTCAGAGGTTTTACCTTGCGAACTGCGTCCGTAAATTACCAGAATTCGGTTACTTGGACAACGCTTGTACCACTTGTATAATACAACAAGGACACTTAATGTTCCAATTGTGGCAAAAATAACAATTATTGCGAGAATTGTAAAAAATGTTTGCATCGTAGGTGTGGGGGTAAAAATTCAGGGGGTGGGAGCCCGTTAGCCGCCGAACCCTGTTCGGCGATGTACTCCCCGGAGCAGGGCTCCGGGGCTAACAGAGATGAAAAAATTCACAGAGTTTCAACTTCGACCATGTTTTCTGAAACTATCCGAATCACAGTGACGGGAGTGCCGGACTTTATTTCTTCGCCGGCGGTAATCGCTTCGTACTCCATTGTACGTTCCTGGTGGTTGACGAGTACTTTTCCGCCGGTAGCCTTATGGGGGTGAATTTTAACGTAAACGGTCCCTTTAGCGCCGAGTAAAGTTTCCATTTTCACTGAGCCGTCATAACGGAGCGAGTACATTTTAGAGTAAATGTAATACACAATTAAAAGCGCACTCAGTCCAAGCAACATTGCGCATGGAATCGAGATTGCGGCCCGATATTTTGCGTCGATTCCGAAATAATCGGTTCCGAAATATCCGGCAAGACCGCCGAGTCCAAAAAAAGTCAGCCCGGATACAAGTGTGCGGAACGAAACCACGCGAAAAGCACCGTGCGAACCGTGTACATGTACTCCGTCTTCGGCTCCAGAAACATCAACGTCCGGCAGTTCGGCATCTCCAAAATCTCCGAACCCGAACATCATGAGTAGGAACTGGAACATCATTATTGTTCCGCCAAATAAGGCACATAAGAAAAATAGTGTCACTAGCATTGGTTAAGCTCCGAGAGTATATTATTAAAGCTGTTAGACGTTAGATGTTAGACGTTAGATGCCTGAAGCTTGAAATCTGACATCTGAATTCTAACCTCTAACGTCTTAATATAGCATACCCCGTAACCAAAGTTTATATGCGAATCGAAAAAATCCGTTTAAATAACCTAAATTCTCTACAAGGTGAGTGGGAGATTGATTTTAGCGATAATGAGTACACCGGAAACGGAATATTCGCAATTACCGGCCCAACCGGTTCTGGTAAAACGACGATTTTAGACGCGATTTGCTTGGCACTGTACGGCAGAACGCCCCGATTGGATAAAATCAGCAAGTCCGAAAACGAAGTCATGTCCCGCCAATGTGCGGAATGTCGAGCAGAAGTCGAATTTCAAACGGATAAAGGCCGATTCCGTGCAACCTGGTCGCAGCGACGTAGTCGGAACAAACCTGACGGGAAATTGCAGGACCCTGAACACGAAATCGCAGAAATCGTTGAAAAGCCGGATTCAAATGGCGCAGACGCCGTTATTCTCGAATCGAAAACTCGTAAAGTCGTTGCCGAAATTCAAGA
>JBOFQC010000709.1:0-5279 GCA_051660725.1 Thermoguttaceae bacterium | reverse complement strand
GCAAACTGCTAAATTACAGCAGCTTATAGATTACGGTTTCAATGACGGGCTGGTCGTGAACCACGTCTGGCAACGCTGGGGTTACGATAACCGGTTACCGGACATCTGGCCGCCGGATCCGCGGTTCGGTAACGTTGCCGAAATGCAGCAAACGCTTGAAACCGCTACGAAAAACGGCATTTTATACGGTTTGCACGACAATTACATTGACATTTACCCCGATGCGGATGACTTCAATTACGACGTGGTTTCGTTTGAAAAGAACGGGATTCCGCGAAAAGCGTGGAATAATTACGGCATTGAAGCGCAGTCGTACCAATTTCGGCCAGACAAAATTTTGCCGTTTATCAGCAAAAATTTCGACTTGATTGAGCCGAATTTGAAACAGACGACATATTTCGTTGACGTTTTTTCTTCGATTAACGTAATGGATTTTTGTGACCGGGACGGAAAAGTTCACTCACGCCGCGAAACGCTTGACCAGTGGTGTAAAGCATTTGATTTGATTCGGGACAGGCTCGGCAACGACAACCCGACGATTAGCGAGGCGGGAAGCGATTTCCTGATCGGACACCTTGACGGAGCGGACTGCCAATTTTTAACGCTTTCCCCGCATTCCGGCGACTTTCGGATTCAGATAAAATGTAAAAAGTGGTCACGTGTCCCCTGGTTCGACGCTGTGAATCACACCCGATTCAGTTTACATGGGGTCGGTTATGACAGCCGATACGTTGCGAATCGCGGTTACGGTCTGCACGGTTATGAAAGCGACGATTACATTTCCTGCGAAGTGCTGACCGGTCACGCAATGCAAACCGGCTGGGGCACACCAGTACGGGAAACGGTGCGTAAATACTGGCTTTTGCAGCCGCTTATGCGAGAGCTTGCCGACAAGGAAATCGAATCGGTTGAGTTCGTGGACGGTAACATTAACCGCTTGATTATCAAGTGGACAGGCGGCGTTACAATTTACGTAAACCGAGGTAATGAAACTTGGCAACGAAAAGTAATGAGTACAGAAATTTCGATACCGCAGCACGGTTTTATGATTTTTTCTGAAGATGTTCAAAGTGGGATACTGCAAAATGAAAAAGGGGTTATTTATGAATTCTTATTTTCGCCTAAACTTGGTATTACGTATATAAATCCGCGAACAGTTGCTGCGAAAAAGTATTTGGCGACGATTCCAATAGCCGATAAATTCGAATACCTCGGCGAAGATAAATTTCAAATCGGTGTAAACTGGAAGGTTTTTCGCCCGCTTGAAAAATTTGAGGGTTGCAAGGATTATTCCTGGTTCATTCACCTTGCGGAGCCGCAATACGCGTGGTTCCACAAACCGAAAGAGTACCCGGTTGCTGGCGGGATTCCAGAAACGCCGACAAGTAAATGGAGCTGGAACCAGCTGATTTCAAGTGGCGGAATAAAGCTTCCCGCCGATATTCCGGCAGGGACATATAACGTACTTGTCGGACTTTGGGACGAAAATGGTGACGGAAGCCGTGCTCCAATTTTGGGTTTGACGCCGGACAACACCCGGGTTCAGCTCGGACGACTCACGGTTGAAAAACAGGGTGAAAAAGTCGCGAAAATTTCGTTTGAAAAAACCGAGGAAGACTCACCTGAGTTATTCGAACGGTTACTGCCAAACGAACAATTTGACATACAGGGTACTGCTTTTTCCGGCGGCTTCAAACTAACCAAAAACGCAACGAGTGAAACAATAACGATTACACCACTTCCGGGCGAACCGGATTTTGACGTTGTGGTTGGTGTTGAAAAAACCGCAAAATCCGTTACTGCCGTTGACCGTGAAGGCAAATTAATCCGTGAAGTACCGTTTGAAGTAGACGAAAACAACGTACTGAAATTCCGTACCAAAGCGGAAGAATTTTCGTACATAATTAAAGGGTTAGCAGGTGTAAGGTGAACAGGTGTAGGGTGATAAATCATTGTTCACCTACTCACCTCCAACCTCCAACCTCCAACCTCCAACCTGCTCACCTGCTCACCTCCCACCTGCTCACGTTTCTCATGTTCACCTTTTGGTTCCGTACTTGGCAGCTTGGCGTAAAAAGTCTGTTTCTGCATCCGATGCGTTCACTTTTGACGGTTCTCGGCATTTTTATCGGGGTCGCAAGCGTTATCTGGCTGCTCGCAATTGGCGAAGGGATAAGCAAAAAAGCGCAAGAACAGATTGAAAGTCTCGGTGCTGACAATATTATTATTCGCACAATTAAGCCGTCTAACCCGTCAATGTCACGAGCTGGCGGACGGCGTGGACTGCCGTCTTTCGGTCTGAAGTACGAAGATTATGATCGGATTATCGAAACTATTCCGACGATCAAGCAGTCGATACCGGTTCGTGAAATGCGTCGAAACTTCGCTAACGGAAACGTCGAAACGGAAGGAAGACTTGTCGGCTGCACACCCGATTATGCTGAAATCACGAGATTGAAAATCGCGCAAGGCTCTTTTATCACCGACGTGGATATGCAGCGCAAGGAAAACCGTTGCGTGCTTTCTGCCGGCATGGCGGAGAAACTTTTCCCAAACGGTGACCCGCTTGGCAAAGATATCAGGATTCAAGGGAACCAAAACGACCCGGGTTTCTATTACAGAGTAATGGGCGTCATGCAGCCACGAAATCCAACTGCTGGAATCGGCGGTTCATTTGCCGCCCAGGATTTTAACGCAGACGTATACATACCGATTTCCACCCTTCAGTCGAGAATGGGTAACGTCGTTTTGATCCGTAAAAGCGGTTCGTTTGAAGGAGAAGACGTCGAACTTTCGCAAATAACACTCCGCGTAAATTCGAATAAAGACGTGTTGGAAACTGCCGATCTCGTCAAAGCCACGCTTGCGAAAACACACGGCGACCAAGAGGATTACGGTGTCACGGTACCGCTTGAATTGTTGGAACAAGCTAAGAATACGCGACTTATGTTCATTGTGTTCATGGGATTAATTGCCGCCATTTCGCTCATAGTTGGCGGTATCGGGATCATGAATATCATGCTTGCAACGGTTACAGAACGCACACGTGAAATCGGCATCCGCCGCGCACTTGGTGCCAAGCGTGGTGATATCGTACGCCAGTTTCTCGTCGAAACAATTGTGCTTTCAGTTGTCGGCGGTACCGTTGGTGTCGTTGTCGGACTTTCGTGCCGTCCGGTTACGGTGTTTATAATGGGATTCATAAAAGAACGCATGCCGCAAATGGTTGCTAATTTACCGGAAATCGTGCAGGATATTCAACCGATAATCGTACCGTCTTCGATACCACTTGCGTTTGGTATTTCGGTTCTTATTGGTGTCGTGTTCGGAATTTACCCTGCAATTCGCGCCGCGTCAATGGATCCAATCGAAGCGTTAAGGCATGAGTAGGAGGGAAGACGTTAGACGGCAGACGCTAGACGGCAGATGTGAGATATTAGATATATTCGAATCACCTGCTCTCCTAACTCCTATCTTCTAACTCCTAACTTTTATCTCCTAACTCCTTAAAAAGCCGCCGATTATCGTGAAAAATCTGTCATCTTTACATCTGCATTTTGAAGGAAGCGTTCGGTTGGAAACGCTGACGGCAATTGCGCGTCGAAAAAACATGACACCGCCAAACCCGGATATTTATTCGTTTGGCAATTTCGAGCAGTTCAACGAAGTGTTCCGGCGGATTTTTTCTTACATAACCGAGGAAGAGGATTTTTACGAAACAGCTTCCGCTTTTGCGTCTGATTTACACAAAGACGGTGTCACGTATTGCGAAACGTTTTTGATACCACTTGCTCACATTTTACGTGGCGTGCCAGTTGAAAAATTCCTTCCGCCAATTTTGTCCGCATTTGACGAAGCGAAGCGGAATCTCGGGGTACGTATCAACTTGATTTTCTCGATTATCCGAAATGGCGGCAATGTCGAATGGGGAGAACGCACGCTTGATTTAATTCTGAGCCACACAAAAAACAACGGTGATAGCCGCATTGTCGGAATTGATATATGTGGAACGGAATGTTTTGATACCATTGAACCGTTTCGTGACGTTTTCAAAAAAGCGAAGTCGCACGGCTTGCTTTGCACCGCTCATGCCGGAGAATTTTGTGGTGCCGAACATGTGCGAAAAACCATTGAGATTCTTGAGCCTCACCGTATCGGTCACGGAATCGGAGCCGTAAATGATACCACTCTGGTTGGCGAACTTATACGCCGTGATATACCACTTGAGATTTGCCCAAGCAGTAATCTGAGGCTCGGCGCTGTTGGTGATATCAAAAACCATCCGATAAGAAAATTATTTGAAAGCGGTGTACCAATTGTTGTAGGTGCGGATGATCCGGCAATTTTCAACTGCACGCTTTCAAATGAATATGAACTGTTAATCAACGAACTTGGCTTCAATGACGCCGAGATTCAGCAACTGAAAAACAATGCGATTCGGTACGCTGTTCTTGCTGAATGAAGTTAATTCGTTTGTTTCTTCTTTTTTCGTGGTGGCACAATTGTGTCGGAAGATTGAATAAATTCGCTAAAATCTGCCGGGTAATCAGTTTCCGCACTTAATATCATATCTTCATCTGCGTTTGCGGTGGTGTCAATTACGTCATTTATTTGTGACACCGTTGAATCAAACGCGGTTTCTGACGGTTCAAAAGTCGTGATTGTTTCTACATATTCAGGAAAAATCGCAACCTCTAGCCCTTCTCTGATTTCTTCATCTTGTTTTTCTTCTGCAGTTGCCGCAGCTGATTCGTGGTGTTGTTCATCTGCGGTTTCTGATTTAGTATCGGATTGAAACTCCGGCTCAGATTTAGGTTTAGCTTCTGGTATAATATTTTGTCCGGCTTCTTGTTCCTCAGGTTTTATTTCTTCAACGTCTTCCGGTTCGGAGTCCGCAGTTTCTTCAGACGGTTCTGCTTTGTCAATGGTTTCAAGAATATCTATTAATTCTTTTTCGTCTAATTCGTCGAACGGCTCATCCGCTAAAGTTTCATCCAACTCCGAACCTGTTTTATGAAGTGTATTTTCGATTTCGTCGCCAGCACTTTCGAGAATGTCCTTTTCTGCATTTTCATTCACTGTGTCAGCCGTTTCTGTATTTTCGGCTTCGTCATTTGTATCATTTGTGTTAGGGTCAGCTTCGGCTTCTTCGTTTTCTTCTACACCAGATTCATTTTCTTCGGTACCATGTTCACCAAGAACACTTAGTGCCCGGCCAAGTAAGTCGTCGTCAAATTCCAATTCCTGATCTTCTTCGGGTTCATCTTGGAATGTATCTG
>JBOFQC010000708.1:0-14329 GCA_051660725.1 Thermoguttaceae bacterium | reverse complement strand
GCCGACAGTCAAAAGGAACCGATAACTTTTTCGATGCAGTCGCAGCAATATGCAGATACATCAAACGGAATTGTGTTGCTTGATAAATGTTGGAGTATTCTTGGTCCGACTGACACCACAACAGAAAATAACAATGGTGATGACGACGAGAATAATAAAGATAAAAACGTTGAGATTGACCGCCTTATCTGGTTCAATAATATCGTTCCAGACACCCACCCGGACAAAGATCGGATATTCAAAAACAAAGGCGTCTTGTCTAATGACGGAAAGAATGCCGCAATACGTCCGAATGAATACATGGTCGTGGCACCACGTGTGACGACACCGCTTGGTTCAATGTCAGGAATGTCGGCTGGTGGAACTCTCGGCAAACCAACAGGTGAAGGAATTGATCTCAGGTTGCCGAATAATCCGCTATTCCCCGGTGGTGCAAACGCCAGAACGAAAGTTCTTGTTGCAGCAATGGATCCGCCGGCCAGTTGGTCGAACGCTCAGCAAACCGCTTATTTGGGTAATGCGATGTCACCTGGTATCGGTATAAATATTTCGGCTCCACTTTCCAGCAGCTCGAACTATTACAAAGAACCGACACATCAAAATGACGCATTAAAAGATATACTTGGCGTAAATGTTTCAAATTTGTACGGGGATGGTTCAGGGAATACATATATTAACGAACCGTTTGATAACCCTGATGCCAAGGATAAAGACAACCCGCTTGCCGAAGACGAAATGATCGGAATCGGCACGGTACCAATGGTTCGCACCGCAATGTTGCAGCGAGTCGCCGACCCGAACCGTCCGTACCATCAGATTACGAACCCGTATATCACCGTTGATTGGAACATGATGGATTTGACCGTTTTCAATGGTATCACTTACGACAAAGATGTTGACACATACCGTCAAATTAAAGGTGACAATGAAGATAAAGACAAGTATGGAATTCGTCTCTCGTCCCGCCAATGGGGCCGAACCGGGTTGCCGGACACTTTGAAAAATCAGCTTCGTAATCCGAATCCTTGGATGCGAACGCTTGATCCGGGAAAAGTTATTGATCCGAAATCGGACCAGTTGGACAAATCGGAAATAACAGGTTCCGATGTGAGCCAATATGTTTTATCGCATCGACCGCAACACGCGCTTGGCCGACTCAATTGGATGCCAATACAAAACGGTATCAATGTGACGCCACCACCAAGTGTGCATAGGGGCGAAACAATTGATGGCATTTGCGATGTAAATCCGAGTGCAACTGGTTATTATATCGGTTCGCCACTGGGACGAAACGGCATTGTTCCGTTTGTGAACCACGTTTGGAACGATTCTCCGCTTGCGAACCCGTATGTGGTGATGCAGGTGCCGGCAAGTTCGCCCGGCAGATTCGGACTGGAATTCGTTGACACCGGAACGGAGAAATTGCAGGTAGTGCTTCCCACGTTTGAAAATAAAGCCAAGGATTATGCTCTGACGAATAATAACAAAGGAGTTGGTTCGCTTGGAAGTGGTGGGCGTTACGGATATCCGACATCAAATAATAATGTCTCAGGTCTGGGACACCAATTGAATTTCCTCCACTCGTCCGGCAACTATATCAAAACTTCTAATGGTAAAGGCAGATATGAGCCGAAGAATTTTTCCATGAATCTTGGAGAGTTTTTGGATCATGTGCAGGTGCCGTCACGTTTTGTAGGAACCAAACTTTGGCTTGATCCCACAAACCAACCATTTGAAGTTTCGCTTAATCAGGAGCCGGGCAAAATCAACCTGAACACTGTTGCGAAACCAACATTTACCGCTCTAATGAATGGTCGGGATGTTTTGCTTTCAAACGCATACGATTCCTCGGGAACTTACGATGTGTTTAACGTGCTAAGTCAAAGTCGACAGTTTGCTGATGGTTTGGATCAGGATTCGAGGATGATCCCCGGTGATTTTGCGTTTGATCAGCCGTTTAGAAGTTTCTCATCACACAACTTGATGTCGCCTTTAAACATAGAAAAACCAACAGAGTACCCAAGCATTTTCGAATCAAGCAAAATGAAGTTATCTGAACGAGGATTTTCTCCTGCGCAGAATACATTGTTGCGAAGTATTAATGAACGTTCAAAAGATAATGATAGTTCAAAAGACAAATTTGATCCGCTGTTTGTGCCCAAAGAAGATAACTACACTTCCCGCAGCACAGAGGAAAAACTGGAAGGGCTTGAACGGTTGAGTAATATAATCACGACTCGTTCAAATGTTTTTGCTGTTTGGATAACCGTTGGTTATTTCGAGGCAGAGACAGCCGACCCGAACCAAATGATTAATCCAATTACCGGAAAAGTTTACAATCTCAACGACAAAACTGAAAAAGCAAGATTTCAGGCGATTTATCCTGATGGTTACCGACTTGGCCGTGAACTCGGTAGTGATACCGGCGACACGGTCAGACACCGTTCGTTTTACACAGTCGACCGGACCGTTCCGGTTGGCTTCAGGCGTGGTGAAAAACTCAACGCCTGGGATACTGTCATATTAAAAAGAAATATTGAATGAAAAAGAAATTCACTGATTCGCCAAGTTATAAAATCGCGTACCGGGACCCCGAATTCATGAACAGCGATGAGGCACGACCCGTTCGTGTCGAAATGGAAGTCATGAAACCGGAATGGCTTATGCGACAATATGGAATTCGCTCAACCATTATCGTGTTCGGAAGCGCAAGGTTCGTTGATCGTCAACACGCCCTTGAACGACTCACGGTTGCTGAACGCGCCACGGAACTTGATCCCGATTCGTATCAAGCGAAAGAGATGTTGCGCAAAGCAAATATTGACGTTCAAATGAGCGTTTATTATGAAAAAGCTCGCGAGTTCAGCCGGATTGTGTCTTTACACAACCAGACGCATGACACGGTAAATAAAGACACTCCGTTCGAGTACGTAATATGCACCGGCGGCGGACCCGGTATCATGGAAGCTGGAAACCGCGGTGCAAGTGAAGCCGGTGCGCTTTCAATTGGGCTAAACATAAAACTCCCTTACGAACAGCAGCCGAATCCGTATATCACGCCGCAGCTTTGCTTTCAGTTCCATTATTTCGCGATTCGCAAGTTGCACTTTTTGCTCCGAGCAAAAGCACTTGTTGTTTTTCCCGGCGGTTTCGGTACTTTTGACGAACTTTTCGAAGCTTTGACGCTTCGTCAAACCGGAAAAATGCAGCAACTTCCGGTTATTATTTTCGGCAAAGATTTTTGGGAGAAAACCATTAATTTCGAAAACCTCGTCGAAACTGGTGTCATAAATCGGGAAGACCTGGAATTATTCAAGTACACCGATTCGCCAGAAGAAGCGTGGGAAATGATACGTGCGTTTCACCGGTAAACTACGCAGCCAAAAGCCGTGATCTTTCAATGTAGGCGACTTTCTCCGAAAGTCGCTCCAGTTTAGCAGAAACTGAACTACCCACAAAATTGCCCAGGCTCTCTCTGTATTGGCTTGTGACTTTCTTGGAAAATCAGTTGACAAATGAAATCTGATTAGGAATAATGATTTTTGTAGTAAGTACGTAATTCTTGATTTTTTAAAATCCTAACCCAGCAATTGCTATGACAAAACTAACCAGACGACGATTTTTCGAAGATTCGCTTTTTGCCGCTGCCGCAGCTAGTGCAGCCGCTTGTTCATTGCCTGTTTTCCAACAGCAAACAGTTTTCGGTCAAGTTGCCGAAAATGATAAGCTCGGTGCCATGATTGTCGGGTGCGGAGGACGTGGTGGCGATCACATTTCAGCGATGCGAAGTGATCCGCGTGTTACGATTCTGTATCTGTGCGATCCCGATCCGAGAAGAATAAATGACAAATTGATTAACGACATTGCTGCCACCCAAAATGGTGTCAAACCCAAATATGTCTGTGACATGCGGGAAGCTCTTTCAGACAAAAATCTCGACCTGGTTACTTGCGCAACCGCAAACCATTGGCACGCATTGACCGGTATCTGGGCGATGCAAGCGAAAAAACATTGCTACCTTGAAAAACCGATTTGCCACAATGTGCATGAAGGTCGTGCTCTCGAAGCCGCTTCAAAAAAATATAACTGCGTTGTTCAAACGGGAACCCAGTGCCGTTCCAACCCCTCGAATATTGACGCCGTTAAATTCACACAGTCCGGCGGAATCGGCGACGTAAAATTCGCACGTGGCTTGTGTTACAAACGTCGCCCTTCAATTGGGCCGCGTGGTGAGTATCAAGTTCCAGAAGAAGTTGATTACAATCTCTGGAGTGGACCGGCTCCGCTTGCACCGCTTACAAGACGGAACTTCCATTACGACTGGCACTGGCAGCGGTTATACGGAAACGGTGACATGGGAAATCAAGGGCCGCACCAAACCGACATTGCGCGTTGGCACCTCGGTATTGAACGATTTCCGAACTCGGTGATAACTTACGGAGGACGGCTCGGCTACCAAGCGGAACGAAAAGATGAAAATTACATCGACGCCGGCGACACCGCAAACACTGAAGTTTCGATTTTCGATTACGGAGATAAGTGCATGGTTTTCGAAACCCGCGGCCTTGATACGCCGGAACTGCTCGGCCCGCCTGAAAAAGGTTTGGGCGCAAAAGTCGGCGTGATTGTTTACGGTACAGACGGTTATCTTGTGCAACGTGAATATAACTATTCCGTTGCTTTCGACCTTAACGGTAACGTAATCAAGGAATTCAAGGGTGACAGTAACCATTATAAGAATTTTATCGATGCGGTAATAAAAGGTGATCCTACCCAAGTCACAGCACCGGCAAGGTGTGGTGCTCTTTCAGCGGGCCTGAGCCACATCGGGAATATTTCATATTATTTGGGCGAAGACAACAAGGTTTCCGTTTCTCAACTTAAAAAAGCACTCTCGGAAGTTGCCAGTCTGGACGATAATGATAAAACCGTTGACCGAACAGTTGAACACCTTGAAAAGAACGGCGTCGATTTAGACAAATATCCGATTTCGCTCGGACCACTTTTGAAGTTCGACCCGGAAAAAGAAGATTTCATTGACAATCCGCTTGCCAGTGAGCAAATAAGCCGCCCGTACCGCGAACCGTTTGTCGTTCCTGCTCCGGATAAAGTTTAATTGTGCCTAGTATGCAGAATTTTGGTGATAGGTGAGCAGGTGAGTAGGAGAGCAGGTTATTCGAAATTATCTGAAACCCAACTTCCAACTCCTAACTATAACTCCTAAAAAATCCTGAACGGTTACAGTTTAATTGTGTCGTGTACGCAGAATTTAGAGAAGTTATGTACCGGCGGACTCACGTCCGCCGCTCGCATGTTGAGGGTAAAAATATGAAAATTGGATTATTTGGAATCGGTCTTGATACATATTGGCCGCAATTCGAGGGGTTGCATGACCGACTTCTCGGTTATCAACGTCACATAGCGTCGCAACTTGCCCGACCCGGTGTCGAAGTTGTGGACTGCGGATTGGTAGACAATCCGTTTGCCGCTCGTGAAGCAGCCGATAAATTGAAAAACGAAGACGTAAGGCTCGTGTTTCTGTACGTTTCGACTTACGCACTTTCATCAACGGTTTTGCCGGTTGTGCAGAAGCTGAAAGTGCCGGTTATCGTGTTGAATTTGCAGCCGGTACCAGCAATTGATTACGCCAAATTCAACGCAATGGGTGACCGAACCCGCATGACCGGTGAATGGCTCGCTCACTGCCAGGCGTGTACGGTGCCGGAAATTGCGAACGTATTTTTGCGTTGCGGAGTCGACTTCCACCAAATAACCGGCGTTTTGCACAATGATCCGGTTGCGTGGCGTGAAATCGACTGTTGGGTCGAGGCGGCAAAAGTTGCGCAAATAATGCAGACGAACCGTGTTGGGCTTTTAGGCCATTATTACGGCGGAATGTTGGATATTTACTCCGACTTGACTAACCACTCTGCGCAGTTCGGAAACCATTTTGAATTCCTGGAAATGGCCGAGCTTAAGCAGCTTCGTGACAACGCTTCGGAATCAGAAATTGCGCAAAAAACGGATGATATTTCGTCGCATTTTGACGTGCAATCAGACTGCGACCCACTGGAAATTCGTCGTGCGGCAATGACTGCGGTTGCTCTTGACAAACTTGTCGAAAAAAATAAACTCGGCTCGATTGCGTACTTTTGTAACGGAACAGGCGACGACATTTACGTCGATTTGATAGGTTCCGTGATTGTTGGCAACTCCCTTCTTACCGCTAGAAACGTGCCGGTTGCTGGCGAATACGAAGTGAAAAATGTGCAGGCTATGAAAATTCTCGATTCGTTTGGGGTCGGCGGTTCGTTTACCGAATTTTACGCTTTCGATTTCAACGAAGATATTATTTTGCTCGGTCATGACGGACCAGGGCACATAAAAATCGCAGAGGGAAAAACGAAGTTACGTCCGCTGACCGTTTATCACGGCAAAACAGGGCACGGTCTGAGCGTCGAAATGAGTGTAAAAACCGGTCCGGTTACGCTACTTTCCGTTATAGACGCCCCGGACGGAAAACTGAGTCTGTTGGTTGCGGAAGGTGAAACAGTGCCCGGCCCGATTCTGGAAATTGGTAACACGAACAGCAGGTACCGTTTTCCAATTGGTATTCGCGAATTTATGAACGCCTGGTGCGGTCACGGCCCGGCACATCACTGTGCCGTTGGTGTCGGTCACGTTGCTGACAAACTGCAAAAATTTGCCGACCTCATCGGAATGAAAATGATTAAAGTTTGCTAGCCCCGGAGCCGATTTTTGTTAGCCCCGGAGCCCTGCTCCGGGGTGTAATAGAAACGCCGAACAGGGTTCGACGGCTAACGGGCGGCTAACTTTTATTACCGCTAATATTTTGTTCACATCCAGTTCAATGCCTAATGCTAAAAGATAAAAATAGTTTTTGTATTTCGCTTTGTCTTGTTTGCGTATTTCTTGCGCAAACGGCGTTTTCCGCCGATGTTTCCACATATCTACGGGAAACAAGTCGTCTTACATCAAAGTACAAGCAGAGTCTGGAACAGCTTGCGAAAAAGTGTGAACAGGACGGGCTGAAAGACGAAGCGAAACAAACACTTAGCTGCATACCGCCGCGTCGTGAAGACAAGATTTATTTGCCAATATTGCCGCTGAAGACAACACGGACACCGGCACTTGATGATACGCTTCAAAATGAATGGCGAATTGAATTCTGGAAGTTACGTCGTGAATACGCACAAAAGATTTTCGCAATTGCAAAGTCGGCGGCAAAAGAAGAACACAGTACGCTGGCGATTCAATTGATCCTTGTTGCTATTAATGCCGACCCGGACCACGAAGCGATCCGTAAAATGCTTGGTTTTGTCAAGTACAAAGGCGAATGGCATACCTCGTGGGAAACGGAAAAAATGAAAAAAGGGTACGTGGATCACCCTACTTTCGGTTGGATTCAGCAAAAATTCGTCGCCCGATACGAAAAGGGGGAACGGTTTGATGGGAAAAATTGGATAACAATTGATGAAGACGCAAAATTACACAACGACATTCAAGACGGTTGGAAAATCGAGTCGGAACACTACGTGATTTTGACGAATCACAGCATTGAGGAAGGTGTCCGTGTCAGCCGGAAAATGGAAGATTTATACCGGGCTTGGAAACTCTTGTTTTACCGTTTTTTAGTTTCAAAAGATGGGTTGGCAGCGTTGTTCGAGCAGAAATCAGTTCCTAAACCGTTACCCAGGCACGGAGTATATTTATTCCGTGACAAAGACGATTATGTAAAAAATCTGGCGGCTCAAGCACCGTTTGTCAAGGAAACATCCGGGTTATACGAACCGGTGTCACGCAAATGTTTTTTCTTCTCGGTCCCGTCAAATATGAAGCAAGATGAATTGTTCGACGTTGACCGGACATTTTTGCATGAAGCGTCGCACCAGCTTTTTCAGGAATGCCAAAGCGCGATTTTAAACGCCGGTATAAATAACAACTTTTGGATTTTGGAAGGTATCAGCATGTACATGGAAACGCTGAGAATCGAAGACGGTTATTACGTTCTCGGCGGTTTGGATGACGTCCGGTGCCGGGCCGCTGCGTGTCGTTTACTTTCGGAAGAAGTCGAGGATCAATTTTACGTACCGTTTAAAACTTTGGCATCAATGAGCAGATCAGATTTTCAAGGACATCCGCGTTTGGTGCCGTTGTATTCGCAATCTGCGGGCATGACGTATTTTCTAATACACGCTGAAAACGGCTTATTCCGCGACGCAATTATTAATTATCTGAAGTTAGTTTACGAAGGAAAAGACAAATCGAACTCACTCGAAGTGCTTACATCCAAATCATTTGACGAACTCGACCAAATGTATAAAGAATTTATGCAGCAACGATTTGAAGTTAAGTGAGGAGTTTAGGTGGGAGGTGAACAGGTGAGCAGGTTATAGGTGAACAGGTAATATCAAAATCCCAGTTGTACCCCCCAACCAGATCACCTGCTCACATCCTCACCTGCTCACTTCCTCACCTGCTCACCTATTCACCTGCTCACCTATTCACTCCTCCATTCTATGTTCACGGTATCACGAGAATTTACATTTTGTTACGGACACCGTTTGCCGGATTACAACGGTAAATGTGCGAATATTCACGGTCATAACGGAAAAGTCGAAATACTACTGGAGTCCGAATCGCTCGATTCGCAAGGCATGGTTGTAGATTTTTCCGAACTCAAGGACAAAATCGGGCACTGGCTGGAAGAAACTCTTGACCACAAGCTGATTTTGAGGAACGACGACCCATTGGTTGCGGTTTTGCAGCAGATGGAAGAACCGATTTTTTTGATGGAAAATAGTCCCACTGCTGAAAATCTCGCGAAGTTAGTGTATAATCATGCTAAATTACTCGGACTGCCAATAAAAAGCGTCCGTTTTTGGGAAACAGAAAAATGCAGGGCCGAAATAAGTGACTTTTAAAGACGATAACTTTGGCGATTTCGATCCATTCGAGGAGTATGAATCGTTCGATACTTACGATCAGACTGAGTTCCAAACTAAACTGGTAGACAAGCTTCGTCGTGAGATCGAGAACGGTCAGTTTCACCAACGTTCCGAACTTGCGGAAGCATTGGTACAACTTGCCCGAGAATACTCCAGCGAAAGAAAATACGACGACGCAATAAACTGTATCGACGAGGCTAGCCGGGTTTGTCAAGAACTGGTCGACGAAGGACAAATTGAATTTCTTGCTTCAATTGGACGAGGGAAACTGCTTCGCATAATAGAATTACGTAACAAGGACGGAATTGGAAAACACGAAGAAGAAACAAGCGCCGTTGTGAATTATCTTGAAGAGCTGGTGCGTGACGGTGAGAGCCGCTCCCGAACCGACTTGGCTACTGCATTGCTTATGAAAGTTGATTGCCTTACTACGAAGTGGGGAATAAGTGGTGCGGCAATTGCTGCGCAGGATCGGGCGATTCGAATTTGGCAGGAACTGCTTGATGACGGCGAAACCGAATACTGCGAACAACTTGTCGGTGCCACTATAATCAGAGCGCAAATGAAATCGAGTGTTGGCGACAAAGAAGGCGCACTACAAGATTTCGTCGAGGCAGAAAAAATTGCACGAAACGCGATTGAAAAAGGACAAATTGAAGTTCGTGGAATCTTAATGGAAACGCTTCTAAAACGAGCGGAGTTTCTTTCTGACACCGGATTTAAAGACAAAGTGATTCCGCTTTTCAAAGAAGCACTTGAACTTGCGACCAATCTTATTGATGAGGGAAACGAAACCGCTGAATCGTTTTTGCCGTTTCTGACAGTACGTTTCGGCTTGTTTTATCAAAAGTACGGCGAACATGAAAAGGCAAGGAAGCAACTTCAAAACGCTTGTCGAAATTACGATTCGCAGCTGAAACGTGGTGTCGGCGATGTTTACGTAACTGACGCCATGCGATTCGCGTATGCAAACGCAACAATGCACTTGGGTTGTGTTTTGTCCGATCTGCGAGAATACGAAAAAGCACGCAAAAAATTTGAGAAAGCCGTTGAAATTTTCAGAAAAATCAAAACGGAAGAGAGGTCGTATATAAATTATTGTATCTGCGTGGTCGATTTGAATTGCGCGGATTCGCTACTTCTTTCCGGTAAAACAGAAGAAGCAGCGGAAAAACTCGAAACGGCAATAAACGCGCTGAAACAGCGAATTGATTCCGGATTTCCCAACTTGTTTTCCGACCTTGCTTCCGCGTATCGGAAGATGACAATTGTGCAGCACGAACTAAAAAATTTCGACGCCTCTTTCGAATGGGCGGAGAAAATGATATCACTGCTTTTCCAAATGGTTGACGATGGCGGACTGGAATTTCAACCGCACTTGGCAGCAGCGTATCAACTTCGTGCAAATTTACACGATTATTACGACAAATACGACAACGCAATCAACGACTACCTCAAAGCGGTGCGGATCGTGTGCGGACTATTCGAGGAGGAGAAAGCCGACGACAATCCTCGCATACCACTTGTGCTCCAACACTTGCACCAACTTGGTGCGTTGTACAGATCACTTTGCGTAAGTTGTAATTCGTTGAATGATCTCGAGCAGACGTACAAGTTTGCAGCCGCTGAGCTTGAGGTTTGCCGGAATTTGATGAAATACGGTGAGCCCGCCGCGATTAACCACTTACTTCAGATCCTCGTTTTATTTGCCGAAACCTGTGAGGACATGGACAAATGGGACGAGACCGACGCACTGTTCAACGAAGCACTGCTTTTGGTTCGTCAGTGTGAAACGGGTGCGGATGTTTCGGGTGATATCAAAAACGCCAAGTGCGAAACTGATACCGAAACAAATGCAGAAATTGATGCAGAAATTGATGTAGAAATTGATGTAGAAGAAAATGATCAGGCAGACAAACCACTGATAACTCGTAGCTTACTTGCTCCCGAAATGGCGTATTACGTTATACAACGAATCGCAATGTATAAAGGGAGAAACGGAAAATACGAAGAAGCCTACCAAATGCTGAACGAGGCAATTGAGCGCGGACAAAAAGTTCTTACCCCTGATTTTTATGACGAACAGTTCTATTCATGCCTGACGCATAAAGCTCATTGCTGTGCTGAAGTCAGACAAGACGAAGAAGCTGTCTCCGCTTACGAACAAGCAATTGAATACCTGACTCGAACCGCTGATTTCAATTTACAGCAGATACGAAAATTTTACGCAAACGAATTGTACAATTACGGCATTCTGCGTAAAAACCGCAAAGAGTGGAAACTTGCGGTTACATTATTCGAACAGTCGAAATTGTTTTACCAATCGCTTTGCATATCGGAAGACTTCCCTTTTCCCGGCAATCCGGAAGGCATACTTAAAATCATGTCACTGCTTTCCTACTCGGTTGAGGAATTCGACGTCGAGCAAAATCCTGGCGCAAATTTATTTATTGTAGCTGACGGTAACAAGAATACTAAAACTTTCGTCAAATTGACACCAGAGCCAGAAGAAGCAAACTCAAACGAAAACAACAACGGCTCCTCGAAAAGCTCTCTCTTTAAAGTTGACACCAATGCGCAGGTGTCTCTTGAAAATTTAGGTGAGATTACGAAAGACAAGACATTCCTTAAAATTGAGATTGATTTTGACGCTGCTGATCCGCAGTTTATAGAATACGCGGCTCAGTGCTGCAATCACATCGGTGAATGTTATTCCGAACTTAATGATTTCGATAACGCCGTCTCCGTTTACAATGAAACACTTCGGCATTACCGAATACTTGAAAGGCTGAAACAACCTTACCCTTCGGAAACCGGTAAATTGTGGACAATGTATGAACTGGCCCGGGTTCTGGCAGATCAACGAAAACAAGAAGAAACACTAAAATTAGTAACCGAAATTGTTGACCGTTGGAAAAAACGTTGTCAATTCGAACAAATCAGAAATGAGAACTCAACGGACGCCGAAAACTCTGCAAACGCTGAGAGTTCGGTAAACGCAGAAAACACTGGTAATGTTGTTCCCGCATGTAACCAATCCGAAAACAACTCCGAAAACAACTCGGTAAACAACACCGAAAAGTACTCGGAAGAAAACGGCACGTCTGATAACGACTCATTGGAAAACTGCGCAAATGCAGAGAACGGCTTCCCGATAAATGGTTACGTGAACTCAAGTAACGCTGTAAAATCAATTGTAAACGCAGATGATTTCGTTGCTCTAAATTACTCGTTAGGACTTCTGGCGTGGGCAGCAAACTTATTCGAGGACAATGTTACTTCGGAGCTTGCCGCAAGAGATTCCGTTGCAATTGCCGAAAAGATTATAAGCACAGGCAAAGATTACCGACAAGCGTATGCAAAAGACTTGGAGTTTTTAGGCTGTGCGCTAATCGGACTTAATCGGTTCGACGAAGGCATTGAAAAGTTCAATTTCGCTCTTGAAATAATTAAAGAACTTACTTCGGAAGGGGTTGATGTGCGTCACCCTCACTGCGACCTTCATGGTGAAATTGGCTTGGCGTTGTTGAAGCAGGGAGAATACGAAAAAGCGTTTGAGTTTTTTGACGGTGTCACTGCTCTTTTTGAAGAAACGTACCTCGACCAGGGCAAGCAAGTAAGGTATTGCATTACATCGCTTTACACGCATCGGACAATTGTGCTCGGAAAACTTGACCGTTACGAAGATGCGCTTGGTGCAGCAGCTAGAGCAATAGAGATCATTGAGCAGTGGCCGCCGGAGATTGAGTTTCAACTACGTCCGAACCTTGCGGAGATTCTTACGCACAGAGCTTATGCGAAGCGGAAACTCGGTGACACCGAAACAGCGTTTGCCGACCACGACGAAGCGGTTAGGTTGCTAGAAGAGTGTGTGAATGAAGGTTGGAAATTCGTTTTCGGTGAACTTGCCGTTGCTCTGTCTGCCAGATCGGCTGCCTATCAGGAAACCGATCAGTTGGAAAAAGCCGAGCAAGACAGAAACAGGGCAATTGAAATCTTCGAAGAAAGAATAAACGCCGGCGAAATCCAATGGCAAAGAGAATTATCGCTTATTAAAAAATAACGGTTGCATAATAAGTAGCCGTTCACGGCAGAATGTAGGAGTTAGAATATATCGTAAAAAAAGGCGGCATTTCACAATTTTTGTCAACAAAAATTAACGTCGAATTTGGAAAAATCTGGCAAACTATTCTAAAAACATTTGATGATAAATGCAAAACAGTCCTACAAATACGGGAAATTTCCTCCTAACTCCTATCTCCTAACTTCTAACTCCTTAAAAAACCGTGAACGGTTACAAAATAACAAGCATAAGTTATTTTCAATTCGAATGTCCCCAACGCAGAATCGCTTCCTGCAACAATAAAGGATCAATTGGTTTGGAAATGTAATCATTCATACCAGCGTTGAGGCATTTTTCACGATCACCGCTCATCGCGTGTGCCGTCATGGCGATGATCGGAATATTTGGATTCCGCACACCGTACTCACCGGCCCGAATCGCTTCTGAACAGTGATACCCATCCATTTCCGGCATCTGACAGTCCATTAACACAATGTCGTAATCTTTGTGCGCAAGAGCTTTTAACGCAAGGAAACCATTCTCAGCGGTGTCAACTTTGTGGCCTTGCGAAACGAGCATCCCCTTAGCGACAATAATATTTATTTTGACGTCTTCAACCAATAGAATTCGTTGCGGTCCCGCAATTTTTGTCACCGCGCCGGACGCATATTTGGCAATAACATCAGGGATATTCGTTTTTACACCCAACGCTGACGCAATGGTTTTATAAATGATATCCTGCTTGGACGGCTTCGTCAAAAAACCGACGTGACCAGGGAAATCAATCGAATTGGGATCGACAAAAGCACCGAGAAAAAATGTTGCAATAACACGTACATTTGCCCACGTCGGTTCTGCTTCCACTAATCGGGCAAGCTCAGCCATTGAGCAGCCGGGATAATGGCAATCAACGAGAACCAAGTCGTATTGTTTTCCCTCTGCCGCTTTTTCACGAACAAGTTGAAACAGTTCCTCTGGTGTTTCAGCTTCGTCAACTTTGATGCCTGTTTTTTCCACTGAATGCGTAATTGACATTCGTGTTGCCGGGTGCGCATCGAAAACGAGAATATTAAAATTAGACAAGTCTGCGTACTGCGCCTGTATTTCGTCCGGCACCTCCATTAGAGCGGTAAATTCAAACGTCGCACCAAGCCCAACTTTGCTGGTAACGCTAATTTCGCCCTGCATCAATTCAACGAGTTTCTTACTTATTGAAAGTCCGAGACCGGTTCCGCCGAAACGTCGTGTACTTGAAGTGTCTACCTGATTGAACGGCTCGAACAGGTCTTTCTGCTGA
>JBOFQC010000707.1:0-4368 GCA_051660725.1 Thermoguttaceae bacterium | reverse complement strand
CCTATACGGAGCAGCAGCTAACAGTCACTACTCATTATTGCAACAATCAAATCACACAAATATGACCGACACAATTATATATACTCAAATTAGCTTGTCCACCGACCCTAATTAAAAATTTCAAAAAATCCAACGGACTTCCGCTTCCTTGCGATACGGTATTTTATTATACACCTCAGGCCCAGGATAACCGACCATTAATGCAGCCTGCACTTTTTCATCCGGAGCCAAACCAAGCCACTTTGCTATTTCAGGTTCGTTTTGAGCAGCCACAATAAAATATCCCGCCCAACAAGTTCCCAACCGCATTGCCGTTGCACATAAATCCAATGTGGTCACCGCAATTGTACCGTCAACGGCCCCCCACTTCGCTTCATTATTTGCATAAGCAATAATCAGCGTCGACGAACCGCGAAGTACTACATCCACCCCTTTTTCCCAAGCTTCCACAACACGCTCAAATTTGGGATTCTTTCGCATTGCATTTACGACCATTTCCGCTAAAGCGCGCACTTTTTCGTGTCCATTAACTACAATCCACTTCAAGGGCAACCCATTTCTTGCCGTTGGTGCCCAGCGTACTGCGTCGAGAAGTTCAACAATTCGCTGTTCCTCCAAAACCTTATTCGAAAAATGACGCACTGACCGCCTGGTTCTTACAAGCGTGGAAACATTTTCATACCGTGGCACATTCTGTTTCGGCACAACCTGGCACATTTCAGACGTAATGCCGTCAACCGTTATAGCCCCGACCGGACAGCTTGCAACGCAGTGAGCGCAGGAAATACAAAGCTCCTCCGCACCCTCTACTGTAACCGGGCACTCATTCACGTTTGAACGTGTGAAAAGCATACTCGGACAACTAAAAACACATTGTCCACAACGGACACACGAATACCGGTCAATACGGATTTCCGACATGTTAATTCAATGATGATCTGAGTGCTAAAACAAAAGCACGTAGGTGAGGACTTGGGCTACCCATAAAATTCAGCAAGTTTCGTCGAAGTACCGACTCCACTTCCGGCTGTGTGGGTATTTTTATACCATGCGTAGTCACTTAACCGCAGTTTTTCTTGCTTTACCTTGCGGGAAAAGCAAGGGTTTACAAAGCGAGCAAACTGCTACATATTGACCACGTGCAGTATATCTTCGCAAATTAATTCAGACGCTCAGTATATTTCCAAATATTTCCAAACCGAAAACATAAAAATACGACTATTATTTTAGTATAAATATGCTTTTATGCAATCCTCCTTCTTGCAACGGAAAAAGAAGAAAAAAAGTGGGTATTTGAGTATGTACCACGTTGGAGTATATTAGTGTAAGGTAAACAGTGAGTGAGGAGCTCCTTACCCGCCAGCTTACGCAGGCGGCTAGCTGAGTATAGGCGGCTCGCTGAGTACAGGGGCGGCTCGAAGAGCATAAACGTTTTTTCACACTTCCTTTTAAATAATTATATTACGTGTTCGATCTTCAAGCACCATTTAAACCATCAGGCGATCAGCCGCAAGCAATTGAGAAACTCGTCGACTTAATTCATCGCGGTGAAAAGTTTCAGACACTTATGGGTGTAACCGGTTCCGGTAAAACCTATACAATGGCTAACATTATTGCGCAGATAAACAAGCCTACGCTTGTAATGTCACATAATAAAACGCTTGCCGCCCAGCTTTACAGTGAATTTCGGACGTTTTTTCCGAACAATGCGGTTGCGTATTTCGTTTCGTATTACGATTACTACCAACCGGAAGCGTACATTCCGCAGCGGGACATTTACATTGAAAAAGACGCTTCGATTAACGAGGAAATTGATCGTTTACGCCTCTCCGCAACAAGTTCACTCGTAACACGAAAAGACGTGATAATAATAGCGAGCGTTTCTTGCATTTACGGACTCGGTTCGCCGGACGATTACCGTTCAATGATGGTTTCCCTGCACGTCGGTGACGAACTGCAACGTGACAGAATGCTTGCTCGACTCGTTGAAATACAATATGACAGAAACGACGTGGCTTTTGAACGGGGCCAATTTCGTGTTCGCGGCGACTGCGTTGAAATTCACCCTTCTTATGAAGAATTTGCGGTTCGGGTCGAGTTTTGGGGGGACGAAATCGAGCAGATTTCGATTATCAATCCGCTCACCGGCGAAACAATACGGAAAGAAAAGGAGTTTTACGTTTATCCCGCCAAACACTTCGTCATGCCGGAAGAACGGATTTCGCAAGCGGTTGACCAAATTGAAACGGAACTTACGGACCGACTGAAATTTTTCAAAGAGCAGGGAAAATTGCTCGAAGCACAGCGGCTTTCGGCAAGAACGAAATACGACATTGAGTTAATGCAGGAAATCGGATACTGTCCCGGCATTGAAAATTACAGTGCCGCGCTTTCCGGGCGTCCGAGCGGTTCGCCGCCAGACACGCTTTTCAGCTTTTTTCCTGACGATTTTTTGCTTTTCGTCGACGAATCTCATGTCAGCGTGCCTCAGATTCGGGCAATGTTCAGCGGTGACCAGGCGAGAAAGAAAAACCTGATTGAGCACGGATTCCGACTTCCCAGCGCTTTGGATAACAGACCGCTCAAGTTCGACGAATGGGAAGCGAAAATAAATAAAGTCGTTTTTGTTTCCGCAACGCCAGGACCGTACGAGCTTGAAAAGTCTGACAAAAATATTGTGCAGCAGGTAATTCGCCCGACTGGTCTGCTTGATCCGGAAATCGAAATTGCGCCCGCCTCGAAGCAAGTGCCACACCTGCTCGAAGAAATCAAAAAACGGGCCGCAATTGGTGAACGGGTTCTTGTAACCACTTTAACCAAACGACTTGCCGAGGATTTGTCGGATTATTTTTCCAAGCAGAATGTACGCTGCAAATGGTTGCACAGCGAACTCGACGCTTTTGAACGGGTTGAACTGCTACGTGATCTCAGAGCCGGACATTTTGACGTGCTTGTCGGAATAAACCTGCTCCGTGAAGGGCTGGACTTGCCGGAAGTGTCGCTCGTCGCAATTCTCGACGCAGATAAAGAAGGTTTTTTGCGAAGCGAAACATCGCTAATCCAAACAATTGGACGAAGTGCGAGAAACGTAAACGCAAAGGTAATTCTTTATGCGGACAAAGTAACCGACTCAATGCAGCGTGCAATTGACGAAACGTCACGTCGCCGCAAGTTGCAGGAGGATTACAACAAGAAACACGGTATTACTCCGGAGACTATTCGCAAAAATATTTCGCGTGGAATCGAGTCAGAAGTTGACGCACACCAAAAAGCCAACTCCGCTGTTGGCCAATCTGACGACGACATTTTCATCACTGCGGAATACATAAACGAACTTGAAAAAGAGATGCTCGAAGCGGCTGACGCCCTACAATTTGAACGGGCGGCTGTATTGCGAGACCGAATCGACGAACTGAAAAAACACATCGGCAAAAAATCAAACGTGATTGATTTTTCAAAGTTGAAATCGAATCGCAAGCAAAAACGCGGAAAAAGCGGAGCAAAAGCAAAACGGTAAAATCACAAGCAAAAAACATTAGCAAAAAATAATCATGAGAAAAAAAATCGGGTTTATTGGCGCAGGGCAAATGGGAACAGCACTTGCAAGCGGTGTGATAAAAAAAGGGTTCGCCAAGTCCGAGACCGTTTTCGCTTACGACGTTTCAAATGAAGCGGCAAAGCGTTTTTCAGCAGAAACCGGAGGAACAGTTCTTGGCAGCGTTGTAGAACTCGTTGAAAAAACGGATATACTTTTTCTTGCCGTTAAACCGCAGCAGTTAAGTACGTTAGCGGACCTGATAAAACCGCTTTTCGAAAAGTCGGGCCGCAAGCTGGTTGTTTCAATTATTGCCGGTTTGACTTTGGAAAATCTTTCGCTGAAACTTGGCCAAAACATCCCGATTATCCGCGTAATGCCGAACACTCCGTGTCTGGTCGGGAGCGGCGTTTGCGGGATTACCGCTTCCGGATTGGTCTCTGACGATGAGCTTCGGTACGTTGAGAATCTGCTTCAGTCGGTTGGTTCGGTTCACAATGTTTCCGAGTACCAATTGGATACCGTAACCGGTCTGTCCGGCTCCGGCCCAGCTTTTGCATACATGATAATCGAGGCTTTAAGTGACGGAGCTGTCCGAATGGGCCTGCCTCGAACAGTTGCGTTGGAACTTGCTGCAAGAACGCTTAAAGGAGCCGCTGAAATGGTGCTTGAAACCGGCGAACATCCCGGCGTTCTGAAAGACAAAGTTACCAGTCCCGGCGGCACGACAATTGAGGGAATCTACGCTTTGGAAAAGGCTGGTGTCCGTCACGCAATGATTTCGGCAGTTGTCGCCGCAACAGAAAAAGCACGCGAACTTAAATAATATTACC
>JBOFQC010000706.1:0-2645 GCA_051660725.1 Thermoguttaceae bacterium | reverse complement strand
TCCAGTTCGGCTGGACCCATTCGAGAATGTCATAATGTGGTGTCAGAAGCACGGCCTTACCTTTTGGGTTTGCGCGACGCCATGCTTTTTGGAACGCTTGGGAACCGATCTGCGCAATGCGGCGGTCAATGACGGACGTAAACTCATCAATCACAACATGTTGCGGCTTTTCACAAATCAACCTTGCAAGCCCAGCCCGGAATTGCTCGCCGTTGGATAACACCCGGAAAGGGCGAAGCCAAGCCGGAACGTCACCCAGTCCAACACTTGCCAACGCGCCGGTCACTTCGTCGAACGAACCCTTTGGCACAATGGCGTCAATAATCGGTTTGTCTTGCGGCCACCGCTTGTAATAGTCATGTATCTCGGTGGCACCACCGAAAATCTGCTTTCCGACCGATGTTTTACCGCTCCCGGACGGGCCGACAACAACGCCGATGTTCCAGTCGCCCGAAAGGTCGAGTTCGACATCAAGGTTGAAATTGCAGCCCGATTCGGCGTTAAACAGGCTCTTGACACGAGCGGCACGGTACGAATCATAGTCGTCGCACGTATGCCGTATCTCCAATGTTGTTAAGCAGTTACGATTTTGCATTTATAGCCCTCCTTCCTCAAAAAATTGTAAACTTCTTCCTGATGGGTTTCCCCATCACAGATTACTATAACGCCGTATTGCGGCGTATACGGTTTCGGAGCAGGGTTCTTTGATACCGCCCGCTCCACTGTTTTTTCATTTTTCTTTTCCATAAATTTCAAATAGTTAGAGGTTGATGAATTATCACATCGTCCGGCTGCCGAGGTGGAGTGTTATTCCAATCACAAAATATCTCGTGAACCTTACCAGTTTCTGTATTGTCACCGGTCCGAATTGCTGCAACTGCTGTAAATAGCGGTGTTTGCTGCGGAAAAGAAACGCTGTACTCAGTCATTTGAGAGGAATACCAAACCGCTTTATCCGGGGGACCGCTGGTATCAACCGGCGTGTTTTGTGAAAACCAAACACCGAAAACGCAGTCGTCAACTTCGCTTTTACCAGCACTCCATGATACCGTTCGTGTGCCGTTTGATACTGAAGTTCGCAAGTTGTAAATAATCGGAAGTGGCGAAAGTTCGTCGTTTTCAGAAATCTTTAGCAACTTTGTTTCACAGTTCAGAGTATCTTTCCAGAACAGCGACGAGGTTAAAACGGAAATTTCGTAATCGCCGTCCGGCAACCAAACACCGGAAATCTCACGGTTTGCCGAGTCTGCATCTATAAAACCAATTTCATGTTTGTCTCCGGTTGAAATATCAGTCGCTATTATCCGCCAGCCCGGTTTAACAAACGACTGTCTTGAATTCGGGTAAGCCAATCTGCAATTGGCAAGAATGTCTGACCGGCTAATAAACCTCGCCAAAAACTCTTGGGGAATGTTTTGAAAACGGACCGGAAACAAGCAATCCGCACCTTTTTGCGTACAGAACCGGGAACGAATAGCCGCATTGTTCAACCGAAACAGGTAGTCGGAAAGCACGTTTAACCGGTTATTAGCACACGACTTATGCCCGAATATATTGTCGAAACGAAACCGTAGCGATTGCGTTGTGTTTATGCGCTCATTTATTACGTCATAAACAATTTTTACCGAATTAAATTGATTTTGGCGGTAATCAAACAGATTCGGCAAAACCAGCTTTATGTCGGAAAAACATATACTGTCGAAAGTCGACAAAATCTTATTCGATACAGAATTATTTACATTAAACCTGTTGACACCGCTTTGCGGAAACGCTATACTCAGAAAGGCGTCATAACGGTTCGGGCATAAATTATTTTGCCGATACTGCAAATCGTACCTTGATGTAAGTTTTGTATTTGGCATTGTTTATATTAACTAAAACCAGTTTAGCATGGTGTCGCCCTCCACGTTTTCACGCGATTGGGTGCCGTCTAAAATCGTTTGTCGGAACCAGACACCAACGCTTTGACCGCCTAAAAGCGATTCGACGATTACTGCTTCGTCCAAGCTCTGGGCAAGTGAAAAGTCGATACTATCCGGTGCCAACGTGTCGTCGGTTGGGTCCTTGTAAATTCCGCCAGCCGGTATGTTGATGCCAATGTCGAGGTCGGAAGCGGGCTCGATAATGTCGGATGAAACCCACGACTGGGCGACTTTACCCCTAAACCCTCGCACCGAAGCACTTTGCGCATTCGCGACCTGCGTACCCCCTAATCGGATTGCCGCACTGCTGCTCCAGCTTCCGACGAATTTTTTCAGGATAAGTGTTCCCATCCCGTTGCCGGTCCAGCTTCCGCTGGAAAGAATAACCTGGTCAACAACCGCTTCGTCTGTACCGGCTGACGTAACGGTGTCGCCCGGCTTGATTTCACGTGTTGCGTTCATAAATTGCAGCGTCCCCCAAAGGATCGGCTTTGTATACAGCGTGTTGCCGCTTCGGTAATCGACATAACGCAGATCGTTTTTGGTGCGGTTGCGAATCCAAAAGCCACGAGTCGGCCATGTGCTTGCGTTTGATACCGTAATCGCCTGTGACGCCGTGTAAGACGGCGCAAAAGTCGTCGTCGGATACGTTGTGGTGCCAGCAGGCTTGCCGGTCCAGATTGCCAGTGCCGACATGGTATCAGTAACATTCACCGACTTGTT
>JBOFQC010000705.1:0-3616 GCA_051660725.1 Thermoguttaceae bacterium | reverse complement strand
GTTTTAGTTGATGGCGGAGGAAGGTTTTCGGCTGGTGTCACTAAAATTGGGTTGAATGGAGGAGCCGGGTCGACTTTCACCGTTTCCGGAGCAGGACCGGGCGGCACCCTTTCTTCGTTTTCAAACTCTGGGAATTTGGTCCTTGCCGATTCTGCAAATGCAAACATGTTGATTGAAAAAGGCGCGCAAGTTATCATTGCCGGCGATACCATAATCGCCAACTCAAAGGATATAACGGGAACCTTAAACGTCAAACAACGTGGTGGCACTGGAAACACTCTTGCGAAATTTGAAACCACTGGATCGCTGATTGTCGGAAACAACGGAAACGCAAACGTAATAGTCGAAAATGGGGGAAACGTAACTTCTGGTGGTGCCACTATTCTCGCAGCCGAAGTTGATTCAACGGCTAAAGTTACGATTAACGGCGATGATTACCGTCTTTCTTGGAATGCAGGTGGCACCGCTGTGACACCAGGCACTTATGTCCCGCCAAAAGGAAACGCGTTTTTAGATGCTCAAACCGGTATCATTTACGTAAACGGACTGTTTGCGATGCAAGGCGATGAAACCGGAAGCAACGGACTCGCACAATTCGGTGAGGGAGCCGAGTTGCGTATGGGAAATGGTTCTTTTTATAATATGAACACCAGTGATTTTGCTGATGATTCGCTCGGTAAAATCAAAATGAACTACGGATCAATTCTTTCCGGTTCAGGAAATATTTACGCTGGAAATTCGTTCGAAATGACTAACGGAAGAATCACTCCCGGTGGACGGTACATGTATGACTTTGACCCTGGCAGCAACGATAAAATGACCGGTCTTGGAACGCTCCACATCACAGATCGGGGAAATGTTATAACCTCAATCAATGGTGCCACTTTTCAAACTCAGTTGGATCGGGGTAATGATTTAATTGCAGCAGGTGCAAATAAAAGTGACCATTTGATTGTTCATGGCGATCTCAACACTAACAACAATTTAAGTATTAATGTCGCCCGAATTTTGTCAGGAGATTACCTGCTCATCAAAACTGATAGCGACAAAGTTATCAGTAATTTTAACGCTTCAAAACTTGATGAGTTGGGCGTAGACAGCACCACATTGAATCTTAACAACAAAACATTAAAAGGAAATGAACGAATTGACGCCATTGACGGGAGCAGTGTTTCCAGAATGTACTCGGAGCTGAGAAACGGCAACGAAATTTGGCTGCATATTGATTCTCTGACTGATGGAAACGTTGCAACGCATTGGACCGGAGAGAATGGTTCGACTTGGGACATGGTTGCCAAAAATTTCAACGCTTCAGAAACCGGCGGAACAGGGCAGTTTCTTGACGGTGATAAAGTTATATTCGATTATAGCTTAATCGACGCATCAAACCGAACCGTAAACGTAACGAATGACACCAAATACATAGGGGATTTTAAGTGGCATACGACCAATGCAAATAATGGTAATGTTATTGTATCTGAAGTAAAGGTCAGTAATGGCTCTGGTTCCGACAGAATCGTTTGGAACGGCGGAAGCATTATTGCATTGGACAGCGCGTTGTACACAACACTTGACAAAGGTGCATCACCGGCTAATCCGACTCCAAGTGGACAATTGATAAAAACCGGTGAAGGTGTTTTGGAGATTAACAACGCGAACGAGTTCTTTGGTGGCATACATCTTGGAGGCAGCGGAACGACCGGTGGAAAAATCGAGCTTAAAAATCAATATGGATTCGGCTCTTACAATTCTATGAGTGGGTATCAGGAAAAAGGACTTGTTTACGTTCATGAAGACACGACAATTGACGTTACGGCAATTAATGGTATCACCAACCGGTTCATTGTAGACAATGGAAAGTTACTAACATTTTTAATTGACGGAACATTTTCGGTTACAGGCAATAATGCTCTTGCTGGTGGTGCAATCAACAACGGAAAAGGGGCCGGTATTTATATCGGTGAAGCCGGGCAAGTTATTTATCAAGGAAACGGCGGCCTGAAGCTCACAAACAACCTTGGTACAGCTGGCGGCGGCATTTACACTGTTCTCGGTTATACATTGCAGGTTCCAGCCGATATTCAGGGAAACTACGCTTCAGGAAAAGGTGGCGGCGTTTATGCTGAAAAGTTTTTTGAGCTGAAAGATAATTCCGCTATTGTTGGAAACGCTGCCCAAAGTGCCGGCGGCGGCATCTACGTTGGATACCTTGACTCTTTCTCGGGAATTTCACAATTTAATCTTCACGGTAATTCCGTGATAAAAAACAATCTTTCTGGCGGTCAAGCGGGGGGCGGGGTGTTTGTTGATGCTGGACGTGAATTCGTGATATCAACGAAAACAGAATCTGACTTTAGCGGAGGTGACGTTTGGTTTGAGGGAAATTACGCTGGTGTCAGTTTCGATCCTGATAACCCTGTGACTGGCCATAAGGACATAAGCAAAGCATTTCGAAATGCGATTCATTTATCGAACAAAGCGACTTCTGGTACACCATCTCAGGCGGCTTCACTTTCCATTGGAGGTCCTTATAACACTTACTTTTACGATCCGATCTCAGGTGACACCAATACACAGCTGAGAATAAACGGCGTAATTGCAGACTCCGGCAATACAGAGGCTTTACACAATGTCACACCAGGTCAAATGGGCACAACGGTATTTCATGGCGATTCAGCGTTTTACGGCAACACCACTATTGCAGACGGTGCGACATTCCGATTGGAAAGTTCAGCAGATGCAGGAATTATTACGCCGGACAATCCACTCGGAACCGCCACATTTGGACGCCGTGGATCGCTTTCCCCGAATGCTGCGGTGTCAAACATCTTTGCACTTGATTCCCAATCACAAATCACAGGACAAGGAAAAATCGCAGCCGACACGATTTCACTTAATGGAATAATTGACCTCGACACAGGGACTTTTTCCAAGCCGGCAGATAGAAGCGGTAGCGGCACTCTTACAGATGCTGGAACCAAGCAAGGCACGCTGTATCTTGAAGGGGATGCGAATTTCAACACGTCAACATGGAACCTGAATCTGACAAATAACGCCGCGAGAACACAGCCGAAAAACGATCTGATTTCTGTTACTGGAACCGCCAGTTTCGCTAATGGTCCAGCAGGCGAAAAGTTGACTATTGATATTGACAAATTCTTACGTGGTAAGTACACGTTACTTACATCCAGCGGTAACATTGATAATTTCAATACTAACACCGCTATGAGTGACGCCAAAGTGTACCTTAATGGAGGAAATATTAATATCGCACCTAATACAGGAGTGTCGACATTGGATACCACAGGTCGTTTTAGAGTAACGACTTACGTTGATAACACTACACAAACGAAAACACTTAATCTTGACATTGCTGGGCGCAATCGCCATGTTTATGCAATAGACTCAGGAAGTTGGGGATACGATGATAAATGGGCGTTTGATGCTGCTTTCATCCCGACTGGGACAAGTGGTACTGTGCAGTGGTCAAAAAATGATGCCGGCCCAGAAACACATGTTTTCCTTGACGGAGATATGGTCACTTTTAGCGGGGTTGGTTCGCCGTATACTATTTCGATTGACGGAACTGTTCGTCCCGTAGACGTTTATGTTGAAG
>JBOFQC010000704.1:0-2117 GCA_051660725.1 Thermoguttaceae bacterium | reverse complement strand
AACCTTTGTAGGAAGGCAAAGCAGATGTCAGGATGATAAACTGGGAAGGTTGGCGAACAAACCATAAAACAGCCTGTTCTCCCCGGTTTAGCTATTCTGTTGTTTGTGATATAGTTTTTCCTTAAGTTGAAACCGCTGCTCCTAACTCCTATCTCCTAACTTCTAGCTCCTTAAAAAACCGTGAACGGTTACCAGATTTCAGACGTTAGACGCCCGACATCTTGTCATTCTATTTGCACATTTTCAAAATCATAACAACGTGTTCTTTGTTGAAACCGGGAAGTCCCCACATTGGCGCACAAAGAGCCACGTTCTCGGCGATTTTTTCGAGTCCGGCGTCGTCGATATCAAGTTCGGCAAGAGTCGTCGGCGAACCGGTTTTTTTGCACCAGTTACGGAAAATTTCAACCGTTGTTTCAGCGGCTTTGTTTACGTCGGTTTCCGTGACACCAAAAACAACTTTACCGAAGTGAGCCATTTTTTTGGCGTTAGCTTCCGATTCCTTGATGAAATACGGCATCCAACCGGAGAAAGCAATTGAAATAGATGCGCCGTGCTGCACCCCGTTCATTGCGCTCATACTGTGTCCGAGCAAGTGATTCGGATAACTGCATTTACCGATTCCAGTGATACCAAGTCCGTTCCAGGCGAGTGACGCCGCCCACATATATGTCGCTCTTGCTTCGTAATCGGACGGGTTCTTCAGAATCCTGTCAGTTGCCGCGATTATTGAGCGAATCAAACCTTCAACGTATTCGTTTAGAATCGGTGTTTCCGGGTCTTCGTTTGTTAAGTAACCTTCCAGCAGGTGCGAAATGGCGTCAACTGCACCGAAAGATGTTTGGTCTGCCGGAACCGAAAACGTGACGCACGGATCCATGAACGCAACTTTCGGAATAAGTGGTGCCACGATGAGTCCGTATTTTTCTTTCGTCACTTCGTTTGTGATAACCGAGCCGCCGTTCGTTTCAGTGCCAGTCGCGGATTTCGTGATAATCGACAAAACCGGCAACGCTTTGGTAAGAGGCTCTTTTCCACTATAAAATTCCCAAACGTCATGTTCAACGCAAACGCCAGCGGCAATTGCTTTCGCTTCGTCAATTGCGCTTCCGCCGCCTGCTGCGATTACGTAATCAATTTTTTCTTTTCTGGCAAGTGCGATACCTGCGTGCACGTCTGCAAGTACCGGATTCGGCTGCACTTGCGTAAACTCAACGAAATCTACGCCTGAAGCTTTGAGCGATTTAACGATTTGGTCGTAAACACCACTACGTGTGGTGGCATTCTTGTCGTGAACGAAAAGAGCTTTTTTTCCGCATTGAACAGCTTCGGCGCCGAGTTGGTCGACGCAACCTTTTCCAAAAACGACTTTCGTGGGATTGTAATAAACAAAATTCTGCATGATAAATAATTTTAGTTGTAAAGTTTATTGATATGTAAAAACAAATAGTAAAAAACGACAAATATACACACATATTAACGTCGTATTACATCTTATTAATATGCCTAGTTAAAATGTAATGATACAGCAACCAGAACAAAAATGCGCCCCCCTATCAAAAATTTTGTTTTAAGCAGCTTTTTAGTTTTGAAAACGCTTTTTTGTTTTGAACAAAATTATTACTGGTCTTGACAGAGAAAAACGAAATGAGTATCAAATACGGATTACTTGACATGCGTTAGTTGTCTAACCGCAGTTTTCCTTGTTTTACATGCGTGAAAGCATGAGCTTACAAAAACGAGTAAATGCAACACTTTAACTACGTGTAGTATAGATTTCATTTCAATACAACAAGCAGATCAGAAAATTCAGAAAATAATGCAATACCTTCTCGGAATAGACCTCGGCACGACAGGAGCAAAAGCCGTAATTTTAAGCATTAACGGCGAAGTGTTGGGGCAAGGGTACTACGAATATAATTGTACATATCCGAAACCGCTCTGGGTCGAACAGGATGTCGAAATGGTTGTTGCAAAATCAATGGAAGCCGCCAGAGATGCACTTCAAGTGTCTGGTGTTAATCCAAACGACATTCTGGCAATGTCTCTTTCTTCACAACGCTGCTGCACAATTCTTGTCGGTGATAAAGGTGAACTGGTACGACCAATGATCTCGT
>JBOFQC010000703.1:0-4300 GCA_051660725.1 Thermoguttaceae bacterium | reverse complement strand
TCCTTTTGCCGTCCTACACAACCCCGTCTGTGAACAGATAACCAATATACAAGCCCCGTGTGAGGCACAGTATCTAATTATACTGGCGCCGAAACACGGGGGAACGTGTCGCAAAAAATACAACAATCCCGTCGGGATTGAATTATGGTAGTAACACGAACATCAAAAACGTGAGAACCCCATTCGGGGTTCAATAAACGGTGACCATTATTCAACTCCGACGGAGTTGTTTTTTGTTTTTGCGGGCAATTCGTTTCTACCATTATTGAACGCCGACGGCGTTCGGCCCCAACAAAACCCGCCAACTTACGTTGGCGGCTCGCCTGTTGCAACACGATTTGCCAGTTATCGTGCAGAAAACTCGTCGTTCCGCTTCACCAGCCGGTTCATGTAATCGTACAGATACTCGGTCGCCTTCTCATTGACGACGACTTTCACCAGCCGATTGCGATGGTCCCACTCGTATCGAGTCAGGACGTTTTCGACCGCTTTTCAATCCGATTCCCCTCACCGTCGTAAGTATAACGAAATTCACCGTCGCTTGTCAACTGGTTGTTCGCGCCGGTTACGAAATTTTTCCGATTTCCATTTGCGTCGTACTCGAACGCTTCCGGCGGCTCGCCGAATAAAACAACAGTTTTCTACGAAAACCGGCTAAACAGCTACGAAAACCGGCTAAACAGCTACGAAAGCGGGCTAAACAGAGGATTTTTCGTTTCTTCTACTACCATTCTGCAACATCTACGATGTTGATGATGAGTAAAAGCATATCCTACTCAGATGCCTCGTGTATAATTATTAAAATGCTCTTAAAATAAGAAAAGCCTCGAAAATGCTACCACTTTCAAGGCTTTACAAGTCGGGGCGACAGGATTTGAACCTGCGACCTTCTGACCCCCAGTCAGACGAAAGAAAGCCCGAAGTCATTGACGTGAAAGGACTTATGGCTTTTGTTCTTTTCGGTTCTTGCGCCGGTTCCGAAGTTTTCCCAAAACCGATGGACACGGGCACGGCGAGGCAAGCACGGGACTTGCGTCCCTCCTTTCCGGCTTTTGTTATGTTCCATTTATCGAAAAGAAAAACTTGAAGACGGTCATCGAAGCGGAGAAGCCTCTGGCAGTTGAAAAGCGGTACGAGACAAAGCTCATCGATCCCTTGATTGTCTGGATCGAGGTGTGTTCAATTATCGGCCCGGCTTTGGTTGCGCCCTGTGCGATCATGCCGGGATGTGCTTTCTGTAACTTCAACGAAAGGAGCAAAAATGACCGACTGCGTGTTTGCAGTGCCTGCTTTTTTGATGCTCTACATCGCTTGCTCTGCACTGGGCGTGAGTCCCGTAGCCGGGGCGATTGTGTTGGGCGTAACATTTGTATCACTGCGCCTTGCCGATTGATCCGAAAATTCGTACAATTTGTTCGACTCCCCCCATTCGCCCATAGGTTTCAACTTAGTGGTTTTGAGCGGTAAAATAGGAGCTTTTCGCGTGTTGATGGATGCCTTTTGCGCCGCCGTTGTGGCTTGATTTTCTCCAAGTGTTCGTCTATTCTCAAAAGCTCTTTCGCTATCGCTTGACCCTCAACACTCCAAATCGCTTCCAACAATCCAACCGAATGACCCTGAATAACGCGGAACATCTTCGTCGCACTCACGCCGCCTATTTGATAGAATGAGGAGTCCCAGATTGTCGCCGAGGAAATATCGTAACAAACAAAGCAGCGGTGGATTGCCGTAAGTTCCTGCTGGTGCAATCCTTTTTGCGTTTCTCGATGCAAGGTGTGCGATTTTCCCAAAAAAGGTATAATGGCTCATGCCCCGTCACTTTTTGACCGTGATGGGACTCTATATTCGGTGAAGAAAACACCGGCTAAATATCTCATAACTCCTACATCATGTCCGTACTCATCGAATCCCTGCAAAAAGCACAAAACGGCGATAAAAATGCGTTTTCCGACATCGTTCGCCAATATCAAGGTCTCGTTGCCGGCGTTGTTTTCGCCCAAATCGGCGACTTTCACCGCTCCGAAGAAATCACGCAGGAAGCCTTTCTGACCGCTTGGCAGGAACTTCCGAAACTTCAGCAGCAAGAACAGTTTCCTGCTTGGATTTGCACCATTGCACGGAATCTCGCCAAAAAATCGTTCCGACCCAAACAAGCAAAAATCGATGCCGCTGTTTCGCAATTCCAAAACGGCATCATTACCGAACGTGTAACCACAGCAACGCCGGAAACCGAAGCGATGCGGCACGAACAAAGCCGAATCGTGTGGAACGCCGTTTCACAGATGCCGGAAGCCCAAAGGGAAGCGATCATTCTTTTTTATCGCAGCGGAAATTCCGTCCACGAAATCGCGGAAATAACCGGTGTCAGTGAAGATGCGATCCGGCAACGTCTCGTTCGCGCTCGCAGCACGCTTCGAGAAAAACTTGAGTCGGTGCTCGACACCATTTTAACGACGACATCCCCCGGCGAAACATTTACAATGGCGGTAATTGCGGCACTTCCGGCAGCTGTGATTGCGACAACGACGGGGTGTGCCGTCGGAACAACCGCTGTTGCGACGAGTGGAAGTGGATTAACCGGCAAAGTATTCGGCTTCACCGGAATCAGTTTGTTGACTTGGCTCGTCGGTGTCACTTGGATCGGGTTTACTTCGATTTTGATACCGCTTGCGAGTTTGTTCGGCGGTTTTCATGTCATCCTTACACAAGTCCAAAATACTCCGACCATCCGAAGTCGGCGTTTTCTCATGCGGGATTGTTTGTTCCGAACCGGAACCGCAATGTTTCTGATGGGAGCGTATTTTTTCGTATCGTCGCTTCCAAATTCCGTTCTTTCTCTGTACGGAAAAATTGGAACGATTATGATTTTGGCTTTGCTTTTCTTCAGCAATATTGTTTTTGCAGCGATATTTACCAATCAACTTTGGCGGAAAATCATCGAAGAAGATACTGGTTTGCGTCCTGCTCCCGAATTGCCGCTCGAAAAATCGTGGTTGTCAGATCGAGCTTTGCGTTTGACGTTCGGCATTTCCTTTTCAATGTTATGCATCGGACTTGCCGGATTCATGTATTTTGTTGGGAATCTTTCGCTCGGTTTTCCGTCGGGTGTTTTTCAAAAAGCACTGTTTTACGGATTTTTGTTGCTGCAAATTCTTCCCATCGGACTGTTTATTAACACTTATCGGCAAACGATGAAAATGGTATCGCAGTCCGGTTTGGAAAAATATCCGCCGACGATTCCGAACATTCTTGATATTGTTCTCGGTAAAGCGGAAATGCCGAAAGACAAGAAAACACTGCGAGGACGAATGGGCGGAGACATGCTCGGAATGGGGATTCTGATTTTCGGAAGTTCGACACAACCGGTTATGATGGGACTCATGCAGTCTAATCCATTTCCCGGATATTTGGTGATTGCAGTATCACTGATCGGCTTTCTCCTTTTTGCGGTTTTTGTCGCTGGCAAACCAAAAATCAGACATCTGGGCTATATGCTTACGTCGTGGTTGTTTGCCGCCTTTTACGCATGGATTCTCTGGGGGGGCATTTTTCAAACACAGTTCAATGCAATACCGTCGTTTGAACTTGCGGTGTTGTTCATCTACGTCCTATTCTTTTTTAGCGGACTTGCGGGATTCTGCGGATACATCGGTTTATTCGAGAAGGAAATAAATCTCAAGCTCGGAACTCCTAGTTCAGATAGCACGCTCCTGTAGTCGAATTTCGACCCGAGAATCGCGGAGTTTTGCTCTAGTGATTATGACACCATTCAGGCAAATAAAGAGCAAATTGAGGATGCGGATTGGCAGCGTACTACCGAACTTGGATTTCAACTTTTGGCAGAGCAGAAAGTGAATCCTCGTGATGGCAATCCTTACAAATCCCATTGCCCGAAACCCGTTTTCAACCAAATTAACAAGTAATTCATGTTTTGATGCGTTATCGCATTTTAATAATTGTTATACATAAGGCATCTGTGTAGGATACAGTTTTTACACATCCTCAACGCCGTAGATGTTACGTTATTGTAGAAAGAATACGAAATTGTAACAAGAATCCCGCTGGCATGATTTGGCGACCCGACAACATTTCGAGCCGGTGCGTGAGCACCGGCATTTGTTCGGCGGGTTTGTTTGGCAACAATCGTAACGAAAACACAACAATGCCGTAGCGACTGTGTTAAAAGTCAAGTGCAAAAAGCATTTTTTCACAAATTTTAGTTAAATTTTTTCGGCGACAGCACACTGCTTCCGCCAACAAGTTTTCGTTTTCAAAAGTACATTTAATATCGTTAATAATT
>JBOFQC010000702.1:0-2104 GCA_051660725.1 Thermoguttaceae bacterium | reverse complement strand
TGCGATTTCTTTGCCTTCAAGGAAATCAAGGCAAGCGTCAAGGTATTTCGAACCGACTCCCGACCTGTGAAGCACACGTCCGGTTACCGTTTCGTAAACATCATTGTCAAGCAACATACCCCTGTCCGAATCAATTGGGACCGCGAGCAAAATTTTGTTCGCAATTTCACCGGCACGTTTCGAATCAAGTGCGTCAAGTGCTTCCAGTATTCTTGCGTGAATAATTGACGAGACGCTACCCATGAGCCAATCATGATCTGCGATTCTGAACGAGTAGAACCAAAATTCTCCCATTGAATCAAACGCTTTGATAAGAGCCGACTCAATTTCTTTTGCTTTCTCAGGCGTTTCCAAGCCGATTCGACCAAGTGCTTCCGCAGCCGCACCGCCAGTGTGGTCGGGCATTGCGGTCCAACCAAATTCGTGTGAATCGTGCGCCGGCGGCATCTCGCGTTTGCAGCTTTCCATTAGAATTCCGGAAAGAATCGGAATCGAATTTTCATCATTTAAGTATCCGAGTGCACGAATCGTGGCAACTCTCGAAAGCAAATCCATTTCCTTCCACTCGTCGGAAAGCAGTTTTCGCAAAGCGTCTTTTGCCTTATCCGTGCCGTAATGTGAAAGCGACTCAACGGCAAAACGGTAAGCAACTGCGTCTTGCGTTTTCGTCCAGTCATGTTTTTTTGCAATTTTTGCGAGGTTATTCGCTTCGATTTTTTCCGCTGAATTTTCCGTAAACCACTTTTCCCACATGGCCTTGCGGTCTTTCAGCGAAACATCTTTGAGCTTTCTGCTTTCAAAATCGGTGTTACCAGTGATGTGTTCAAGCGTGTTATGAGCGGCATGACCAACTGGTTCGTACTTGTCTTCCAGTGCTGCAAGCAAGGATGGAACCGAGTCCGCTTTCGCACAAGTAGCAAGAGCAACCGCCGCTTCCATTCGCACTTCGGCTTTTTTATCTTTCGCCAACACTTCGCAAAGCAGTTTTCGTGTCGCTTCGTCTTGCGGCCTTAAAATACTCAGACGCTGAATAGCCGCAAACCGTTTTCCTTCCGACTTGCTGGTTTTAAGTAGGTCAAGCAACTGAGCCGTTTCGCCGGGCAGCCCCTGTGTCATAGCTGCGCCGGATTTAATATTGGGATTTGTTCCAAGCGTTTCATTCGGATAAAGATCAACTGAAATCGTCTCCCGCATCCGGTCAAGCTGTTGGTTCAAAATCGCTCCGTTTGCACCGTTGTTAGCACGGAATTTCGGATTATCTGCATCTTCAAAAGCCAAATTTATCGGCTGCTGATGCAATGTCGGCGGTACTCCGAACCCTGGCGTCGCAGACCGTTCGGAGTGGCACCCGACACACGAACGGAATTCGCCCGGTCGGGTGTAAATCCAACTTATTTCGTTTACAACAGGCCGTCCTTCCGCATCAACAGCTTGCATTGCAAGTGGTGTGTCAGCAGGAACTTCCAAGTAAAACGACCCGTCAGGCATAAGCGGAAATGTACCGAGTTCAACCCCAACGGTTCCGACGTGACCGTATTGGTGACGTGCAGACCGCATCCGCATCGGACTTCCGGCGTAAACTCTCGCACCACGTACCCGGTCCCATTCGGCGTTTGTCTGTTTGGAGTTAAAAACGTCCGCACAGTATAAATAACCAGTAGTATCCGTTTGAGTTGGTGCCAACGTTTCGTCAACGTAATCGGGCCAGATTCTTACCGGCGTCTTCTCGCCAACAAACGCGACACTGTGAACCGGTACCGTTGATTGGTGCAATTTGACCGCTTCGCCGGTTATCGGATCAACAACAGCGAGCGCTTTTTTCGCCGTTGAAACCAAAACCCGATTATCAGGCATTGCGGAAAGGTCAATTACCGAAACTTTGCACGGCATTGGTACAACGTCGTAAGGTACCGACTTTTTCGCGTTCAAAGAAGCGGCCCCTTCAGTGGCACCTTGTTGCGAAGCGGTACTGAAAGTTTCGTCAGAATCTTGCGTTTCAGATGCGTCACCGTTACCATTTGCGGAGATTCCGGTTTCGCGTTTTTTCGTAATTACCGGTCCAGACTGCGAAAGAGCAGCAAGCTGACCGTTCGGTAACGGAGCG
>JBOFQC010000701.1:0-13634 GCA_051660725.1 Thermoguttaceae bacterium | reverse complement strand
TATCACCACCTTTGGACAATGAATCCGGACGGGACGCGGCAAACGGTTTTTTACGGAAATTTACATCCTGAAATTGTTATGCTCGGCGCAAAACCTATACCAGAAAGCGATAAAATTGTTTCGACTTTCTCGCCCGGTCACGGTATCCGTGAACATTACGGACGGATTACCGTTGTCGATCCGAAAAAAGGACCGGACGATTTAGAAAACGCGCGGGACGTGACTAGCCATTTCGATTACTCTGATCCGTGGGCTTTTTCCGAAGATTCTTTCATGGCCGCGAGGTACGTTTGGCTAGATTTAATTGACGGTGACGGTTTTTCGCAAATTCTTTATCAACTTCCTCCGGCTGAGTGTGAAGCGGGATTTTGGATAAATGAGCCGCAACCAATTATCGTAAGGCAAAGGGAAAATATTATTCCTGACTCAACGGATATCACGCAACCAACGGGTCGGCTGATTCTCGGCAATATTTATGAAGGACGGAAAATGGAAGACGTTGAACCCGGCTCTATAAAAGAGCTGTTGGTTTTGGAATCGCTCCCGGAACCTATCCACTATGAAGGTGGTATGGGCCAAATTTCAATGGGCGGAACTTTTACAATTGAACGCATAATCGGCACGGTTCCGGTAAACGAAGACGGTTCCGCTTCAATGGAACTGCCTGCACTACGCAGTTTTCTTTTCGTCGCTTTGGATCACGAAGGGAAGCCGGTAAAACGAATGCACAGCTTCACGTCTGTAATGCCAGGCGAAACCACAACTTGTATTGGTTGTCACGAACAACGGGTCAAAACGCCTGACACGAAACTCGACTCACGGGTATTCAACGTTTTGTCGAAATCGCCGAAAAAACCAGTGCCGGTTGAAGGCGTGCCGGACATTTTTGATTTCCAGCGTGACATTCAGCCGATTTTGGACAAGCACTGCGTCGAGTGTCACAATTTTGACAGAACAGACGCCGGGGTAAATCTTTCCGGTGATTGGACGCCACTTTACACAACGAGTTACCAAACTCTTTCGTTTATGAAGTCATTTGGTGATAATCGTAACAGGCCGATGAGTAATTTCGCCCCCTACGAAATCGGAAGTAGTGCGTCTACATTGCTGAAACTGATAGATGAAAAACATGCGGGCGCAGAACTGTCACCTCAAGAGAGAAAAATCGTGAAATTCTGGCTCGACGCCGGTGCAAATTATTCTGGAACTTACGCCGCAAACGGTGCCGGCCTGATTGGTTGGAATTACCATGAACGGTTAATTCGACCTGACCTGGATTGGCCCGAAACAAAAGCAATGAGTGACGCTATTTCACAGCGTTGCGATTCCTGTCACACGGAAGAGAAAAGCGGTTATCTCTCGCACGGCATGTCAGAAGGTGGTGGCAGATACAACCGCATGATTATTTATAATTTGACCAACCCGGAAAAATCGCGGATACTCACCGGCCCGCTCTCGGAATCCGCTGGGGGTAAAGGAATCTGTGAAAAACGGAGCGGAAAAGCGATTTTCGAAACGAAAGACGACCCCGATTACAAAACCATACTTGCAGGAGTTAAGCGGGGAAAAGATTACATTTTGAACGAGAGTAATCGCACATCACAGAAACCGTTTGTCGCAAATCGTTCCTACACCAGGGAAATGATACGTTACGGTGTTTTACCGCCAAACCACGACTACAACGCCCCAATTGATCCGTTCGAAACCGACCAGAAGTACTACGAAAAGTTGTGGTTCAAGCCGGTAAACCGTGAGCAGGTGGAAGTAGAAGAAACAGCGAGCGGCGGACGTTAGTCCGCCGGTACAAAGTGATAAGTGATAAGTCCCATTTTTCCTGTTCACCTGTTCACCATTAATGACAGCCGACCAACGGGAGGCGATTCACTGCACGCGAAGCGTATTGCCTGGACGGCAGGTCCCCTGTTCACCTAACTCCTAACTCCTTAAAAACCCACGAGTTCCCTTTACGTGTTCTGTTGGCTTGCTTAAAGATAAATTGCCGGTATAATAATTTTTGGATATCCGTTCACGACAAGAGTTAGGAGACAGGTGAACAGGGGACCTGCCGTACAAGCATTACGCTTCGTGTGAATTGGTCGGTTCCGTTTTATCACTTATACCCGCCAACTTACGCCGGCGGCTCGCTTTTTGCTCACCTTCCACCTGCTCACCTTCCACCTGCTCACCTGTTCACCTAACACCTATCTCTAACCTCAATTACAAACATGCATTATCCCTGGTGGTACGTACCGATATTAACATCACCGATGCTGATTGCATTCATTGCTGTTGTACACGTGATCGTTTCGCATTACGCAGTGGGAGGTGGTATTCTAATAGCAATTGAGAACTCTCACGCTCTCCGTAAAAACGATTCCAAGTATCGGGATTATTGGAAAAAACACACGCAATTTTTCGTGCTTCTAACGGTAGCGTTTGGCGCGATAACCGGTGTAGGAATTTGGTGGACGATTGGTCTCGCTTCGCCATTGGCAACCGAAATGCTTATACGAACATTTGTTTTCGGCTGGGCGATTGAATGGGTGTTTTTCGTCGTCGAAATCGTCGCAGCTTTTGCCATTTACTATTACTGGGACCGGTTACCGCCGAAAACGCATAAGATAATCGCGTGGATTTACGCCATTGCTGCGTGGATCAGCTTGGTGTTAATCACCGGTATCACAGCGTTTATGCTTAACAGTAAAGGTTTGATGAGCGATTGGAACGAAATGGCGAACAATAATTTCTGGTTCGCGTTTTTCAATGTGCAATTCATTCCACAAACGATAATACGAACAGGCGGTGCGCTTGTTTTGTCGACTTTGTACGTTTACACACACGCAACCTGGACGCTCAGAAAGCCGGAAGACTCCGAACTTCTTATCCACGTTGTTCGCAGAATGTCGCAGCCGTTAATTGCCGGCATTGTTCTTTTCCTGGTCGGCGTTGCCCTTTGGTTCGGCAACCTTTCCGAGGTTTCCCGTGTCGTGATTGAACGTGCGGCTGTGCTTAACATTTTCTTAGGTTTAATGGTTGGTTTGACAGCGGTAATTATCGGCCTGACGGTTTTCGGACCGATTATGAATCCGAAGTCTGTGAATCTCGGTTTTGCTGTTTCGCTCTGTATTTTCGGCGTTGCGGCACTGGGAATCGCGGAATTCGTTCGTGAAGCTGTGCGTAAGCCGTACATTGTTGACGGAGTTGTGCTCGGCAACCAGATTTATGCGAATGAAGTTGAACTTGGCCGTGAATCTGGCGGATATCTCCAATCCGGTTTGTGGACGGAGCTGTATTTGCACAAATTGTATCCGCAAGCGGCGAAAAGCGACCATGCCAATCCGGCAAATGACACCTCGGCTTCCGGCACAACTTTCCAGTATGCAATTGATCCGCGGGGCTTGGACCCGGAAACGCGAATTGAAATTGGTCGTGCTATTTTCATGTACCACTGTAATGATTGCCACGCCGACAAACACGGTTACTCTGCACTCGGACCACTCTTCTTCGGAGAAACACGTGAAGCAATTGCAAAAAGAGTAAAGCACTTAAATGAGCCGACGATTTCAATGCCGCCGTGGTGCGGAACTGATACGGACGCAGAACTCTTGGCCGAATATCTGGAAACGATAAGAAAAAGTGCTAAGCAATAATTATATTCCTCACCCTCGGCGACTTTCTCCGAAAGTCGCTCCAGTTTCGGAGAAACTGGACTACCAATATAAAGAAAACTTGCGCAAAAAAAGAGCCGAAAGACAAAACTACCGGCTCAATTATGCTGTAAAACGGTAAGGCAAAAGACTTGCCGTAATGGTTTTATTCAAGTGAAATCGCACTGACCGGGCATACGTCAATGCAAGCACCGCAGTCACCGCAAGTGTCTGGGCAAACGGATGCTTTGTCATCTTGCATCGAAATAGCGTCGAGTGGACACGAGGAAACGCATTCGCCACATCCAGTGCAAGTATCTTTGTTTACTACTGCTGCCATGTTTTTTCTCCTTGTAAGGCTTAAGTGTTGGTTGTTATTGAGCTAATTTATAAGCATAAAACTTACTTCAGTTTAATTGTAGGTGACAAAAACGTATAATCAAGACCCTATAGAAATTTTATACGGGGATAGTAAAATAATGGTAGATGAAACCTTCTTCCACTGAAATAGATTCCGAAGCAATTGCACCGCAAAGCGTTTTAGCGGGGATAAAGCCTGCAGCATCGCAAAACACAAGTGTAATTGACATAACTTTCGAGCCGCTGTCGCCGGGCGTTGAGCCGGTTCTTCCAATTGTGCTCAAAGGGGAACATATCAGATTTATTGGTTGGGCTCGTGAGTACACGTTCACTGTAAAAAATGACATACTTACAATTGAAGGGCCGTTCCAGGACGACACGCCAAATGCGAGCGAATTCTACCAACTTTCGCAGTCTGTTGCTTCCCGTTGGACCGAAGTGAAGTACGGACTGGTAAGAATCCGTATTCCCGGACGAGGCAAATGGGGGATACGAATCGACGACAACCCGAATTTCGAGCTTCAGTCGGCACGATTTCTGGCCTGGATGGATGAATTACACGGGCAGAAAGCGGTCAAGAAAATTGATCACGAACTGCAAAATTTCACGTTCCATTGGTCGCGAATATATTCTTTTTTACAATTCATCGCAGTTTCCGGCACGTCTTTGGGAGCTGTGGCCTTTTTTCACAACGGCGTGTTGGCCAACTCAATAATCAGTCTTATCGGTTTGTGTTTTGCTTTAATTTTTATACTCGTCGGACTTCTCAAAACGCGGTTCGGGCTTTATTTCGGCATAATTTGCAACTTGGCATTGCTCATGCTTCCAATTGCTGAAACAGCGATAATCGGCGAACATGCGGAATCTTACGGTTTTGCATTTCCGATTTTTGTGCCGTTTTGTATCTCGCCTGCAATTATTCTGATTCCGCTCGCAATGGGGGCATACGGTTCGTCATTGATCGAACAGCACCGGCAGGGACGCTTGGTAATCAGACGGTAAATCTGCAGAATTTAGGATAAGAAACAGCGAGCAGCGGACGTTAGTCCGCCGGTACAAAGTGATAAGTGACAGGTGAACAGGTGAACAGGTGAACAGGTGATAAGTTTGCTCGCCTTCCTCCTTCCTCCTAACTCCTAACTCCTATCTCCTTAGTATACCGTGTTGAAAACTTTGTTCACATCAACGTGGAAAATCGTTTGCACAAGATATTCCAGTGTTTTATTGTCTGCGTAAATATGCGTCGTCAACTGCGAATGTGTGACAGATTCTCCGTGCCGCAACTCTTTTGCCGGCGTACATGTGTCGAATCCGTAATACGGCGACGAAAATGATGTTTCGGTGTCACTTGGGGTAGGCTCATGTTTGTACGCAGTCATGACATTTTCTGCATCGGTATATTTACACAAAGCTGGAACGTCAGGCAAATTAAAAGAAATAATAGTAAACAAACCTGATCGGAAATCAATTGCCGCACAACGTGACACCACCCGTTGATTTGAAACGCTCAGGTTGGCATGTAGTAAACCTTCCAACTTCAAAACTGCCACGCTTGGCAAAATCTGAAGCCGTTGCCGTGATGTGGCACCAAAGAAATCGGCGTTGATTGGCGGACCAAACATATCCTCGTCGCCACGTCTGAATGGTACGAGCAGCACTGAGTACGGTGACGCATTAAACATGTTTCGTATTTTTACCGACACCAGTCCGCCGTCACGGGTCAACGGTTCTCCGATGTTAACAATTGTGCTGTTCGTTTCATAAGAAATATAAGAAATATCAGGTTGTTCCATTGCGACAACAATTGGCGAAGCAAACCGTTCGCTCAATTCTTCGATGTCCAACAATCTGATTGTTCGCACGGTACTCAGCGCAAACGGAGTGCCGATTCGGTTTGAAAATTTAACGATTCGTCGCAAACGAATTTCTTTATGATTAATTCCGGTATCAACGTCAAACGGTCCTTCTTTGTAAGCGTTGTGAATCGTATGTGGCGTTTCGTCGCTGGGATCATCAACACGTTCTAAAATTCCAAATGGACCGTTTTCCGGCTCAATAACGAACTGGTTTTCGCCGCCGATGTATTTTTCTCTGCCAATGGTGTTAGTTTGCGGCGGATGTATAAATGAAGTATGTTGGTGCTTGCTTATCTCGTCGATATTGTGAACATCAATAAGTCCGGAACTTTCTCCGTCAATACCGCTGCATGTGGAGGTCATTATTCGGCCGTTCCAATCGGGGCATACCGCTACCCTTGCTCCGAACTCGTTAGAAAGTTCGTAGACCTTGGTTTTTGATTCGAGATAAAAAAGTCCGTTCGAGTACGACAATTTTTTGACAAGCGCGACATTTTGAGCTGGTTTTCTAACCAAGCACCCGCGCGACTCCTCGACTTTTGCGACTCCGTTTCACTTCGTCTGAAAAGTCGAGGGCTAAATTTTTTGAAAACGCCAGTAAACCGTCCTCTGTAAAATTAAATATTGGATGTGATATTAAACAATTGCGCTTCGAGATATTCCGCAAGTTTTTCGGCAAAAAGCGTTTCGTCGCTGACTTCAAAACGAACAAGTTTTTCATTTATTTCAGCGGCAACGCGTAGTTCAATGTCAGAACCACCTTTTTGAAGTGCTCTGATAAATCTTTCCGCTTGCGCTTTCGGACGTAAAAAAGCACAAACTGCTACGTTGTGTCCTAAATAATGCACCGCTTCCCGTAATGTTATCTGCCGTAACGTAACGCTAGCTTGAACGTTTCCCCACTCGTCGTAATCTTCCTGAACCAGATTGTGTACCCCTGTCTTTCTTTCAAGGAATCTGGAAATCGATTCAGATTGCGAACGTCGCTCCTCGTCATGGGCTAACTCGATGACTCCATACCCATTGGTCCACCGAACCATGTACTCTTCGTCATTTGCTATTCTGACGAATATCCCGTAAGATTCAAGATTTTCGCGGCTTACCATGGCTAACCTCCTTTTTACTTTGAACTTAGGGCAACCAAAGATGTTGTTTTCTTCGGTCCTGCCACACCTGAATAATCACCACCACCAAGATTATACCACAATTAAGCACAAAACGCACGCACTGTTGCGTAAAACCAGGAGATTTTGATAAAAATATTCTGAATTTGTGTTTTTTACACCATTTTACTCAGTTAAGAAAAAAGGGCGGGCAAATCGGCTCAAGTATCTGTTGGCTATTTCGTCATTTTCGAACTCTTCTCGACCAATGTTCCACTGAAGTTCCCGCTGCAATTGGTTCGCAATGTCACCCAAGTGAACCATTGTCATTACGTCATGAACGGTTTCGACGTCACGGAAAGGTTTCTGACGTGTCTTTACGCATTCAAGGAAATCACCAATTACGCCCAATCCAGAATTTACGATTTGCTCGGAACAGCGATAAACGGGCAATTCCACGTGTTTGTCAGGAAGAACGTATTTACCATTCGGTAATTCACCAGCTGTTCCTTTGAAAATCACGCTTTTTTTGGCTGAAAATGGTTTCTTATCTATGACTTTTGTTGATTTCGCCTGTAAAATCGCCAACTCGGGCACTCCGTGGATTTTCATACCGTTGGGGAAAATGTAAAACAGATTTCCAGTGTCTGAAATATTTGCCGGACGAATCGTAATCAAATCGGGCTTGTCTTTATTACCGGTTGGTTTATTGGCAATGTCCGCCGAACTACCAGTTACGTCAGATGACTGATTCGCAGAACTGGTCGCTTGTGTTGTATCGCCACTAACAGCTTTTTCGGCAACGTGGGTTAAAGGTTTTCCAAGAACGTAAGATATCGCTCCAAATTGTTCGGCACCGCGAAAAGCAAACTCACCGCCTGAAAATTCCCGATAAGGTCGAAATCCCGATTTTATCAGAACCTCGTTGAATGGCCGCATCGGAGCGGGACCAGTCCAAAGTTCCCAATTAACTTCTTTCGGAATTCGCATTTCCGGCAAGTCGTACATCTTAGGAAACTCGCCAGTCGTAACGTAGATGTCGGTAACGTCACCGATATAATCACCACGCACAAGTCGTGCAAGGTCGGAAAAATTTTCAATAATTCCTCTTGCGCCGCCGGAAAAGACGCAACTAAATTGTCTGGCACGTTCAACAATTTCACGACTTTCTCGAACAGTCAAAGATTCGGGTTTTTCGCAGAAAACGTCTTTGCCCGCACGACATGCGGAAACCGCCAGTTTCGCGTGCCAATGATCCGGCGCAGCGATAATCACTGCATCAATATTGTCAGTTGCGAGAAGTTCTCTGTAATCTTCAAACGGTATGCAGCCGTATTTACCGTAATGTTTGTCAACAATACCGCAGGCCGATTCTCTGTGCGTAGTTATTGGATCACACACAGAAAGCATTTGCACTTGAGGAAACTGAAGAAAATCAACAAGATTTTTACGTCCTTGAGCACCGCAACCTATGACACCGCAAACGATCCGTTCGCTTGGCGCAACGGTACCGTTTTGGCCCAAAACCGAAGAAGGTATTATGTAAGGAACCGCAAAATAAGTCCCCGCCGCATATTTTGCCATTCGCAAGAAATTACGACGGGATATTTTTGAATAGTTTTTACTGCTCACCGTTTATGCGCGATTTGTACAAATTACCCGGAGACTACGTTACACTTCGTCCCCGGCTCTTTTTCTTTCTAAATCAGTACTTCTACGCTACCATACGTAATACAATTAAGCAAGCCGTGCCTGACATACTACTTCTATTTTTCAGCGGTTTTGAGTATTTTTTGTCCAGCAGAAACACCTTCAAGCAGCTCGGTTTTGTCGCCTTTGGTTTTACCTGTGCGAACTTTTACTTTTTCAGTTTTATTTTCGTCGCCGAGCACAAAAACATAACCGTGAGTTTCGAAGTCGTCCTCGGTGTCTACACGTTTGATCGCGCTGTTCGGAACCATGATTGTCGACTTGTCGTAAACGAGTAGGTCAACGGTAGCGTTCATGCTGGCAACCACTTTGCTGCCTTCTACGTTAACATTTGCCAAAGCGACGTATTCATTCGCAACACCGGGATATTCGTTCATCTCGAAAATTTTAACGGCAAATCTCAGGTCAGGAAACGCAACCGGTGCAGCTTTACCTTCAGTTCCGACAGTAACCCAGAACAGTTCTTTTTCCGGCACTGTGATTCTTACGAGAGTTGGTTTCGGTTCGACAATTGTCATCAAAACGGAATCGTTTTTGACGTTTTCTTTTACTTTAAGGGAGGCGGCAATCATTGGTGCGCCGTTCCATTTCCCGTCTTTATACTCACCGTAATATACAACGCCACTGCACGGCGCGGTTATTGTGAGCCATTTTTTATCTTCCCGCATTTTGTCGAGTGATTCTTTTTCTTTTTCCTGCTGAATTCTACGACGTTCAAGCCGAATCTTTGCCACTTCCAATGTGTGAGCGAAAAGTTCTTTCGTCTTTTGGAAATCGATCTCTTCCATTTTGGTGCGACGCTTCAAGTCAGCTTCTTCACGTTGTTTCATTACTTCTTTGTTGCGTTCGTAATTCAACTTTGTGCGTTCAAAATAATTTTCAGCTTGTTGCAACTGCATTTTTGTCCGTTTCAGGATGATTTCCTCGGTTTCTTCGACCAAATCATCGGAAGCGTACATTTTTTCAAGTTGTTTGAGTTCTTCCCGAGCAAGTTCGACACCGAATTCGGACATTTTGAAGCTGAAATCGCTCAGTTTTTCGTTCAAGCCTTCGGTGACACGGTAAAAATATCCGAGGTCTTCGTCGGCGTACCGCTTGGCCAGAAGCATTGCTTCGTAAAGCATCGGGGTCTTGGCTTCAAGGGTTGAGAAATTAAGTTCCTCCTCTTTCATTGACATTTCGCTTAGTTTGAAAGCTCTTTCTTTCTCGGCAAGTGCTTCTTCGTATTTCTTTGGTTCGAACTTAACGAGTACGTCACCTTCGTTAACGAATTGGCCTTGTTTTACAACTTCGACGAGTTCAAAAGCATTGAATTCATCAGCTTTAAGACGAATGATTGCCGGATTATTCGCTTCGAAAACGCCGGGCAATTTTATCCGCATCTGGAGCTGTTCAAAAACCAACTCAACTGATTCCGGCGCCGGTGCCGCTTGCGGTTCTTCCTTCTTGGGTTCTTCAGCTTTCGGCTCGTCCTTTTTCGGCTCTTCGGCTTTCGGTTCCTCTTTTTTCGGTTCTTCGTCTTTTTTCGTTTCTGCAACTTTTGGTTCTTCTTTTGCAGCTTCTTCGGCTTTCTTTTCCTCAGCGGGTTGTTCGTCGCATTTTTTATCTTCAGCTTTATTATCCTCAGACTTTTCTGCCTGATCTGCTTGCAGGCCGGTCATGACCGCGTCGGATGCAAATGTCGCAGCCGAAAATACGCCAAGAAAGCTGAAAACCACAAGAAATGTTGCCAACATTGTTAGCGAATTACTTAATTTACTGCGTTTTGTCACGCGATTGATCGTGATGATTTCACTGATAATCATTGAAAGTTTCTCCAAATCGGATAAAAAATGACCAGAATGTGAACCATAATGGTAAGCAAAAAAGGAAACCAATGACGAGAAAGATTTCCGAAACTACCTATTTTTACTATTTGTCAGCAAGAAACGCAACAGAATTCGCAAATTTTTTTGCAAAATTTTTACATGGAAACGTAATAAGCGTTATATACCGAAGCCCGGGAGTTCCGCTGCGCTTCACTTCCGGCTCGTGAAAATAAACTTGTTAGCATTATCAGTGGACGGCACAATTTACTGCGAAACAGGCACCTTGATTGCTTGAAGAGTTACATCCGTAACAGGTTCGACACCCGATTTAGCACAACTTAACATGATGAAAAACGGCTTTTCGTCCTCTTTCGACAATTTCCAGCTGAATTCGCCGTTGTTTACTTTATCCGCAGCAATTGGCTGCCACGGTCCTTTAATCGATTCGCCCCGAAACACGTGAACAGTTGCGTCTTTGGAACCGGTCCAAGTTGTGTTGTCGTGCTCCCAACGGATCAGTATCCGCGATCCAGTTGCGTCGCTGAGCAAAGAAACTTTAGATATGCGAATATACGGGTTATCGTCAGAAACTAATTGGGGAAGCTCAGGTAATGCGGTTGCTTCTTCATTTGAATTATTATCATTACTCGAATTATTATTCGTTATAGCTTCTTCCGCTTTTACTTCATTGTCGTTTGTAAAGTCAACGACTTCTTTACTTGTTGTTTCGTCACTTTCGTTGCTGGTTTCGGCAAACTCAATTCGTGGCAATTGGTTACGGTTTTCACCGTATCGGGGATGCAACTCGACATGTGCTGTTGGATCGAAATCTGGAAAATTCTCTTCGTCTTCGAAAGAATTATTAGTATGCGGTTCGTCTGTGAAATCGTCTATTGAAATAATTCCACTTGCTTCCACAGAGTCGTTTGCCGGAAGGCTTTGACGCACTGTCTCCTTTACGAAAAACCGCGGTTGCTTGTTAGTTTTCGTTTCTGTCGTGGCGACATCGTCAGATACCAGAGCCGGTAAATCACCAATGTCCGCTAAAGAGGAAACCGTATTCTTATTACTCGCTGAAGCACTCCCTTGCTTGGATTTTATTTCTTTTTTTTGCGTAGCCGTACTTTTCTCATTGACAGGCGGTTCTGTATCAGCATTATTAGCGTATGGCGGCTGAGGTGCGTCACTTTCCATTAGTCCGATCATGTCCGATTCGTCTGGAGATTCGGTTTTACGGACCGGCGGCCTTTTTATTGAAAGAACAAGCGGTTTTTGCGGCGTTGTGGAAATAGCGTCGACGTTTATTCCGGACTTTTGTACTGCTAGCGACGATTTTGAGGTTTGCGTCGATTTTGCTAGGTCACGGTTAGGTTGGACTTTACTTTTGATATTCTCTTGCTCAGCTTGGTATGAAGCTGGCATTTTAACCGCTGATTTTGCCGAAATTACCGAATCAGCCGAATCAATATACACCTTGAGCATTGGAGCCGGCGATTGCCCATGTTTTACCGTACCATCTGCGTTATAGGTTTTAAAAGTAAACCAATGCTCCCCGTCGGTTTGCGCGTGAAAAATGAATTTACCTTTTTCAACCGGAACTTTGTCGAAAACGGTCCAATTTTTACCGAAATCAATTGAATACAGCAGTTCAACATGTGTCGGCGGCGAACCGGCACCGGTTTGTTTTATCTCAAACGGAACCGCAAAGTATTTACTTTTGGTCTGGATGATTGGTAACAGTTTTTCTTTATCTAAATTAGCTTCTTTATTATCGAATGCGACCGTATTGTTTTCGGCTGCAACGACTTCATGCCCAACACATAGTGCGGTAATCGAAACGAAAAGAATCGTGCGCAAAAATAAAGTTTTCATCAGTATATTCAAAATCACACTTGGTCGGGAGCGTTATGTACGGCTCAGGACGTAAACCTGCTTATCTATTTTTGCATCGGAAAGAACGATTCTTGACGTAAATACTTCAGAAAAAAGTCCGAACTTTATTTTTTTTATGTTTGTGGCAATTTTCCCAACTGTACTGATCGTAGATGAATTACGTGTAAAAATTTTTATCCAAGTCCCGTTAGCCGCCAGTTAGCCGCCGAGCCCTGCTCGGCGTAGCATCCCGGAGCAGGGCTCCGGGGCCAACATGCATAATAATCCTGACATGTTTTACACGGCTTTTTCCACAATTTTCATACTTTGTATTATCTGCGGATAGACAAAAAGAATTTCTGCGTTTAAAATTATTGTGTATAGATAGGATTAGTTTATAATAAATCATCACGTACACGTCCCCAATATTAATCTCACCCACAAAGAATAGAAAATGATTTGCGTAAGTATTGCCTGCGGCAGTCATAAACGAATGATCTCCGAACATGTCTCTCTTGCCGACGACGGTGTTCGATTAGTAGAGCTACGACTCGATTTTCTGCGTAAAGACCCGGAACTCGGACGACTTTTGCCTGACCGCCCGACAGCCGTGGTCGCAACCGTCAGACGTCCGCAAGACGGCGGCAGCTGGCGTGGTAACGAAGAAAAACGGATGACCATTCTTCGATCAGCAATTGCTGCCGGTGTCGAATTCGTCGATCTCGAAGAAGACGTCGCGTACAAAGTTCCCCGGTTCGGTAAAACCAAGCGGATAATCAGCTTTCACGACACGAAAGCGTTTCCCGAGAATCTGGAGGATTTGTATAAACGAATGGTCGACTGCGATCCCGACGTGGTAAAAATCGCCGTTACGCCGGGCAATGTTAACGATATTTTCAAATTGATGCACTTCACTCGTGAAAAAAACGAAGGGAAATCAGCCGCCCCGGTGATCGGAATCGCAATGGGTGAAACCGGAGTTATGTCACGAATTCTGGCCAAAAAGTTCGGCAGTCCGTTTACTTATGCGACCTTTTCCGAGTCGCGGGTAATCGCTCCTGGTCTGTTGGAATACTCGAAATTACGTGACTTTTACCGATTCGAAGACATCAACCGCGACACCGAGGTATACGGCGTTATTGGTGATCCGATTGCGCACAGCTTGAGTCCGCTGGTTCATAACGCCGGTTTCGCTTCCGAAGAGTTGAACAAAGTTTATTTGCCGATTCGACTTCTGGCGTCAGATGTCCATGATTTCGTTGCTCAGGCACCTTCAAT
>JBOFQC010000700.1:0-3020 GCA_051660725.1 Thermoguttaceae bacterium | reverse complement strand
GTCGGCCCGGTCCGGTTCTGGTCGATATTCCGAAAGATGTGCAAGTGACGCAAGTCGAACCGGTGTATGACGGCCCGATGAATCTGCCCGGTTACAACGGTGACCTGCCGAAAGCGGCAAAATGTGAAGTCGAAAAAGTTGCCGAGCTGATTCGCAACTCGAAAAACCCGGTTATTCTAGCAGGTGGCGGTGTCGTCGCTGCAGATGCGGCTTCCGATCTGTTAAAATTGGTCGAAAAGGCTGGAATTCCAACGGCAACAACACTTACAGGGCTCTCGGCTTTTCCGCGGGAAAATCCACTTTCGCTCGGAATGCTCGGAATGCACGGAACCGCTTACGCCAACTTTGCGGTGCATAATTGCGACCTGTTTTTGGCAATTGGCGTCAGATTCAGTGACCGCGTGACCGGAAAAGTGTCGGAGTTTGCGAAAAACGCGACTGTGATTCACGTTGACGTCGACCCGTCGGAAATTAACAAAGTTCGGAAAGCGAATCTGCCAATATTAAGCGATGCGAAGTCGTTCTTGTCGCAGCTTAATAAATTTGACGTTAAACCGAAAGCCGACCTTTCTCCTTGGATTACGAAAATCGAACAGTGGAAAGCCGAAATGCCGATTAAATTCGACGAGAAATCGCCGAACATTTTGGCTCAGGAAGCGATCCGCGAACTTTGGAAAGCGACGAAAGATTTGGACGCGATTATTTGCACCGGGGTCGGTCAACACCAAATGTGGACGACGCAGTTTTACGGTTTCAAAACGCCGCGCAGCTGGCTTTCGAGCGGTGGACTTGGTACAATGGGTTTTGGACTTCCGGCAGCAATGGGTGCGAAAGTCGCCTATCCGAACAAAATCGTCGTCGACATTGACGGTGACGGAAGTTTCCAAATGAATATCCAAGAGATGGGAACTTGCTTTTGTGAAAAGATTCCGGTAAAAGTTATGTTGCTCAATAACCAGCACCTCGGTATGGTGGTGCAGTGGGAAGACCGTTTTCACGCTTCAAACCGAGCGCACACCTACCTCGGACCAATCGATCACCCGGAAGCGGTTGGTAAAGGACGAGGTGCCGGCCCGGAAACTCGTTTTCCTGACTTCGTCGCAATTGCGAAAGGTTACGGCTGGGAAGCAATCCACGTCTCCAAAAAAGAAGATTTACCCGCCGCTATTCAGAAGATGATTAAAAGCGACAAACCGTTTTTGCTCGATGTCATGGTGCCGTACCAGGAACACGTGTTACCAATGACACCGCCCGGCGGTACCGTTTTCGATATGATTCGGGAGTGATGCTTAAAAGCATTAATGCCTGTTAGCCCCGCCTGTTCACCTTTTTTACCTGTTCACCTTTTTTCCTAAAACCAATGATTAAACGAGCGATTATCAGTGTCAGTGACAAGATTGGACTTTCAGCGTTTGCCAAAGGATTGGCGACTGCTGGTGTCGAAATTTACAGCACCGGTGGTACACGTAAACATCTGGAAAGCGAAGGAATTCCGGTTCGTGACATTTCCGAGTACACAACATTCCCCGAGATGATGGACGGACGGCTTAAAACGCTGCATCCAAAAGTTTTCGGCGGTATTCTTGCCAGACGTGATAATCCGGAAGATACGAAAGCAATGACCGAACACGGTATTTTGAATTTCGATCTGGTCGTTGTGAATCTTTATCCGTTCGAAGCAACAGTTGCGAAAGAAAACGTTACCGATGCGGAAGCGATTGAAAACATCGACATTGGTGGTCCGAGCCTTATCCGTGCGGGAGCAAAGAATCATAAGTTCGTCACCGTTGTAACGCAATCGGAACAGTATCCATTGGTATTGGAACAGATTCAGGCAACTGGTGACACCACTTTGCAATTGCGTCGTGCTTTGGCAAAGGATGCGTTTACGCACACCGCCGCTTATGACGCCGCTATTTCGCAGTACTTCATTGAACGGAGTGAAGATGCAGCTTTCCCAACCCGGTTAAACATCGGTTACAAAAGACGTGACGTTCTCCGATACGGAGAAAACCCGCACCAGCAGGCGGCCCTTTATATTGATCCGAAATCCACTTCCGCCAACGTGGTGTCAGCTCGTCAGCTGAACGGAAAAGAACTTTCGTATAATAATTTGCTCGACCTTGACGCCGCACTTGCAATTGTACGTGGTTTCGACAAACCGTCAGTTTCGGTGATAAAGCACAACAACCCATGCGGTGCCGCGTCCGCCGCTAAAATGGTTGACGCCTTGAAAAAAGGAATGGAAGGTGACCCGTTAAGTGCGTTTGGTTCCGTTCTCGGTTTCAACGGCGAATGTGACGCTGAATGTGCAGAATACCTTGCCACGCCGGGCCTGTTTGTCGAAGCTGTTATTGCCACTGAATTTACACCGGAAGCGTTTGAAATACTAACGACCAAACCGAAATGGAAAGCAAATGTTCGGCTGTTAGCTCTTGGTTCGCTTGCCAAGAAACCGAACCGTTGGATTGTAAGGCCGTTGGAAGGTGGTGCTTTACTTCAGGAAGCCGACATTGAAAAAGACGACGAATCGGTCTGGCAAGTGGTCACGGAATCGAAACCGTCCGCTGAAATAATGGACGATCTCCGTTTCGCTTGGGAAATTGTCAGACACGTAAAATCAAATGCGATAACGATTTGCAAAAACGAAATGCTGCTCGGAGCCGGTGCCGGTCAAATGAGTCGTATTGATTCTGTTGAAATCGCGATTAAAAAAGCTGGTGAACGAGCCAGCGGTGCCGTACTCGGTAGCGACGCGTTTTTCCCATTCCCTGATTCGATTGAAAGGGCCTCGCAAATCGGAATCTCCGCCATTATTCAACCCGGCGGTTCGAAAAACGATCAGGAAGTGATTGACGCATGTAATCGCTTCTCAATTCCAATGATTTTTACCGGCAAACGCCATTTTAAGCACTAATTCGTAGGCGTTAGGCATTAGGTGTTAGACATTAGTTGAAATAACATCTCAGCTATGTGTAATTAAGCCTATTGCCTAAAGCCTAAAGCCTTTAAATTGAAAA
>JBOFQC010000699.1:0-3190 GCA_051660725.1 Thermoguttaceae bacterium | reverse complement strand
ACCAACGACATCACGGTCAAGGTCGACGCCATTTGTTGCACTTAAAAAAGCGTGTTCGAGAGCGTCAACCGCTTGCGAATCAATCATTTCCTCGAACTTGTCTTTGCCGTTGATCAAAATAAACTCGCACGGGTCGGCTCCTGCAGGTAATGTCAGAATTGACAAGTTAACACCTTGCGCCACAAATAGTTCGAGTACTTCATTTGCACGTTTTTGCCCGGCGGTGTCACCGTCAAGTACCAAAACCATTCGGTCAACAAACCGCTTCAGTATCTTAATATGTTCGGTTCCAAGTGCTGTTCCCAAAACTGCAACGGCGTCACCAATTCCCGCCTGGTGTGTCATTATACAGTCGGTGTACCCTTCCATTATCAACGCGCGGCGGGTGTTTCGCATCGTGAGTCTTGCGACATCCAAACCGTATAATTGCCGCTGTTTGGAAAACAATACCGTTTCAGGTGAATTTACGTATTTAGCTCGACTCTGTAATGGTGAACCTGGTATCACCCGTCCGCCGAAAGCAATTGTCCGATCTTGTGTGTCTCGAATAGGAAACAACAACCGTCCCCGGAATCTGTCATACATCTGGTTGCGGTTTGATTGTTTCGCTTTGTCGTCTTCGTCGTCGTACTGCGATTTGCCAAGCACGCCAACTGCTTCAAGGCAAGCGATCCGACGCGGATTGTTTTCGACTTTGCGAATCAGCCAACTTCCGTCAAGCGGCGAATAACCGAGTGAAAATTGCCGAATGCTCTGTTCGTTTATGCCACGTTCTTTCAAGTATTCACGTGCCGGGGCCGCTTCTTCAAGTGAAAGTAACGCCTCGTGATACTGCTTTTGAACCCAATCCATTACTTGGTAAAGGGTCCGTTTACTGATTGTTTCGTTGTTCTGTGTTTGGCCAGAACCGGTGCTGCCTGCTTGATTTGCGTTTTTTTCACCAGAGCCAGCTTTGCCGGAACCAGTTCCTGAAAAAATTTCGCTGTCAAACTCGTTGGTGTCATCTGCCGCTTCCTGTAACAGTTGGTTCAGGTCGGGTTCTGCAACTCCCGAGTCGGCTGACATGCCCGCATTAGTTTGATTTCCAGTGTTTAGTCGAACAGTAGCTTTTTGAGTTGGCAATTCGACACCGGCAATGTCAGCGAGTATTTCAAGTGCTTCGCGAAAATCGACTTTTTCGAGTTGCATAATAAAGGAGAAGATATCACCTCCAACATTGCAGACCCAGCACTTGTAGGACTGACGTTCTGGATTCACCTGAAGACTTGGACGCGAATCATCGTGCCACGGGCAACGACCAACGTAATTTCGTCCGATTCGACGTAGCGGTACATAACGTGAAACAAGCTCGACAATATCGATTGCTTCACGAATCTGCTCTTTAACATCATCGCGGGACGAATACGACACTTAACCCTCTGGGGAAGAAGTTGAAGTCCATTTCTCTCAAACAGGCAAAAATTTAAGCAAATGGGCGGCCTGGCTTTTCACGTTTAAGTCTAAACAATCTTTTAGTGGCCAATATCCCAGTATTACCTGTTTTTGACGAATCCGTTCGTCATTTCTGCTGGCAGTTTTTCGGCAAAACCTACATCACCACCGCAGTGGGGAGAAGTCTAAAAGATTTCGTTTTTTTAGTCAATAGCAATTTTTTATATTTTTTAAAATCGATTTTTGATATTTTTTCATAAAAATTCCGAAAAAACTTTTCGCAGTCGTCTTTTTTTCATGCAAATATTTGCTATACTCTGTGCGATTGTTTATTTTATGTTGGCCTATATTGGCCACAAGCTAAATTTTGCGTAGTATTTTTCATTCAAGTTAGCCCCGGAGCAAATTAGGTAGTCCAGTTTCTCCGAAACTGGAGTGACTTTCGGAGAAAGTCGCCTACCAAACTACGCCGAGCAATTTTTTTTGCCTGAACGGCAGGTTCCTCGGCGGCTAACAAGACAAAAAGTCGAGTCCTTCATGCTTGAACGGCTGATTATTCGCCGACTAATACGCAAAATTATCCTTCAGTACACTGTCCTCATCGTTTAAAAAATGAGTAGCGACCAAATTTCCTCGGATTTATCACAAGAAACCCAACAAATTGCTGACGAGTCGACAAAATCTGACTCTTTGCAGCGTCCCAAAGTGCTTATCGGTTCGCAACGGAACCCGGAAGCATACAGACCGAAGCCTTCAATTCCAGCAGTTGACCCGCAGGCTGCCAGCCAGCCAGCCACGGAGAGTACGGGCGCGGAAGTTGTAACTGCCGAGGCCGGTCAAACAAATGAGGGGGGAGAGCAGAAGCCGCAAACTCAGACAGTATCACAGCCTCAGGTTGCGTCTTTCAAAAAGGATTCATTCCGCAGTGATAAATTTGACCGCAAAGTAAGCGGCGGAAAACCGGGCGGCAAATTCAACGGCAAGCCAGGTGACAAAACCGGAAAGGGCGGTTCGCCAAATAATCCGGGCAATTCAAACGGATCATCTGAAAATAATGAGGAAGATGATGATTATCCAGATCATCTTTCAAACGACGGTTTCAAATCTTTTAAAGACGTTCCTATTACTACAGTTTCCAGAGTGCCGGTTCCACGAATTCGTGGAAAAATGGCTGACGACCTCGAAGAAGAGTTTTCGTCGCTATTTGCCGACACCGAAATGGAATCGTTAATGGTTAACGTTGACGAAATCGCCGGTCAAACTCTGATAGAACCGGAAACAAAACTAAAAGGAAAAATCGTTTCCGTAAGCAGTGAAGATGTATTTTTCGACATTGGCGGACGCGATCAGGGAATCGTTGCCCTGAAACAGTTCAAGGAACTGCCCGAAAACGGTCAAGAATGGGATGTAATCGTCATTAAATTCATGCAAGAAGAAGGTTTGTACGAACTTTCCTTGCCGCTTGCTGCCGCTGATGTACGGGAATGGGAGCAAGTTCAAGAAGGTATGATACTTTCTGCAAAGGTTACCGCTGCGAATACCGGCGGCTTGGAATGCGAAGTAAATAAACTCCGTGGCTTTATTCCAATGAGCCAAATCGCGGTGTTCCGAGTCGAAAAACCGGAAGATTACGTCGGTCAAATGCTCACTTGCGTCGTAACCGAAGTTAATCCAATGCGGCGAAATCTCGTGCTCAGCCGAAAAGTTATGCTCGAACGAGAACGGGAAGAACTTCGCGAAAAACTCCTTGCCGAACTCG
>JBOFQC010000698.1:0-1898 GCA_051660725.1 Thermoguttaceae bacterium | reverse complement strand
ACTCGGCAAACATAAACAAATATCTTAAGTCTTGAAATACTTTACTAAAAATATAATTTAAGAGCGGTCCTTGCTAATTTTTAGTACATTATTATAATGAGCCACTAAACTGGTGGTAATTCTTTTATCAATACAATGGTATTGTTCGCACGAAATTTTGAGCTGGTTTGCATCGTAAAAAACTCACGTTTCCACGACTTTGGCGTTTACGTTTCATTTCGTCTAGGAACCGTGAGCAAATTTTTTTGAAAATTGCGTATCGTTATACATAAAAATGTTGAGTTTTAAATCTGTTCAGGCAATTATTGCTGCTTCGTGCATATTCCTGACTGTAATGATAATATTTTTGCTCGGTTTTCTATTGAGTAACAGTATTCTTACGGACATGCACATTTACGGCGACCGGCGGATTGAAGAAAATCGTGACAGAAGACGTGCCAGTTTAGGTGAAATCTTCTACCGCGAAAGCACTACAATAGAGATAATCGCGAAAAGCCTGGAGTGCATCCCGAAACTTGATGATAAACTCGATATTATAAAAGATTACACAAAAAAAGAAGAATATGACTCAATGTGCATTGCCGACCTTAACGGTAATGCAATGACAACTCGTGATATGGAGGTCGATATTTCCAAGCGGAAGTATTTCAATGATATTCTTCAAAATCCCAGAACTGTTATTTCGGAACCTGTTCCGTCAATTGTGGACGGCGATGAAAACACAATCGTAATGATTGCCGCACCTCTGTTCGAGAACGGTAAACTAATCGGACTCGTGGCAGGTGCGTATAATACGAAATATATATCCAAAAAATTAGTTGCGCCATATTCAGGTTGGGGACACGATCTTCTCGTAAACAGTGACGGCTTGGTTTTTGCTCAGACCCAAGGTTGCCCCAATCACCCAAGTATTGGTCACGACTTAGCTGGTGTTTTTGCGGATTCCTCTGATTTGGCAAAAGTCAGATCAGACATGTTGGCACAGCAAAACGGTCATTTGGACTTCAAATACAATGGGGACAAGTGGAGTGTCTTGTACGCACCTGTAGGAATAAACGATTGGTACATTTTTTCATTGGTTCCGTTGTCTGCGATCTCACCGTATAAAAACCTTACGGCGATGCGGGGCGAACTTGTTGCCGTTATTATTATAATCGGTTTGCTTTCTGCCGGTGCTGGTTATTGGGCATTCACCAGACAGCGTATCGGAAGAAAACTGTTGTTGACGTTTTGGGGACTAGTCTTGATTGCCTGTGCTGCTGGTGGTGTTGGCGGCGTGCAACTTATAAATATTTACAGCGCTTATTCGAAAGCAATGGGCCGTTACAGTTCTGAGCTGTCGAACTTGGGCCAAATCGCATTATCAATCAGTAACACCCGGGCAGAACTTAACGATGCGATTATTTTGGATGATTCCATTAAACGCAGCAAGGCTTGTGACAAAGTTCGTGAATCTGCCATGAAAACAGACGCATATCGTGCAGCGTTGAAGATGCAGTTGCAAGACACTGCCATTGCCAAACAATGGGCGGACCTCGAAACGCATCTTAAGAAACTCAGCGATATGGAAACAAATATACTTGAACTCGCGACAAGTTCTGAGCAGCAGAATCGTAAAATTGCTTTGGAAATTGCGACTTACGACTATTCACAAAGTGTGTACCAGGTCTTGGAAAAATTGCAGCATTTGATTGAAATCAATATGGCAGATACGACCAAAACTGATGACAGTTTGCGTAATGATAGTATGCTCGCAGTTTTGTTTGTGCTTACTATTACTATTGCAGCGTTAATTCTTTCGATCATACTCGCAGCGTTGACAGCACGTAGTATCCGCTTGCCGCTCAATGAGTTAGAGACTGTGGCGGAAAAAATCGCTAATTATCAAACGGACTTTT
>JBOFQC010000697.1:0-4615 GCA_051660725.1 Thermoguttaceae bacterium | reverse complement strand
GCATGATAAGCGTGACAGCCAGCGACAAGAAAAAACGCGAGAATTATTTGTTTCGTCATTGCTTCGCCCAATTCCTTTTTGTGTTACTTTTAAAAAGACTTCGTTCAAGTCTCTAGTTTAACGATAATAACAGTTTACTAAAAGACGAGCCAATTGGCTTCAGTGTTTTAAATGAACGAAATTTTTCGAACAAAATAAGAATAGCAAGAAAAATAAAAAGAAATTGAAAAGAAAATTGTTTGCGCAATGCAGAATGCAGTATTACCCGGGGATTGCGCTGCATCCCCGGCTCGTTTTAAGAGTTAAGAAACTAACTAATCAAGGAAGCCGACCAAGTCCTGGCTGCGGACCGGCTGCTGTAATTTGCGGACAGCTTTCGCCTCAATCTGGCGAATACGTTCACGGGTGACTTTGAAAATGTGTCCAACTTCTTCAAGTGTGTAACTGTAACCGTCACCCAAACCGTACCGTAACTTAATAATTTCACGTTCCCGGTAACTTAACGTTTTGAGAACTTTGGAAATCCTGTTACGTAACATCTCCTGCGTTGCGCCAATTGCCGGGTTTTCGGCTGTTCCGTCCGGAAGCAAATCGCCGAAATGGCTGTCTTCGCTGTTTCCAACCGGTCGATCAAGACTAATCGGAAAACGATTCATTGCCAAAATCCGTCTCGTTTCGTCAACACACGCATTTGCAGCAGTTGCGGTTTCTTCAATTGTAGGTTCACGGCCAAATTCCTGAAGCAGCTTACGCGACACGTTCCGCATTTTCGACATTGTTTCGACCATGTGAACGGGAATACGAATCGTTCGGCTCTGGTCGGCAACGGCACGGGTAATCGCTTGCCTGATCCACCAAGTTGCGTAAGTACAGAACTTGAAACCACGTCTGTATTCGAACTTGTCAACGGCACGCATCAGGCCGGCGTTTCCTTCTTGAATCAGGTCCAAAAAGCTCAAGCCACGGTTGCGGTATTTTTTCGCAATTGAAACGACAAGTCGGAGGTTTCCTTCGGATAATCCGCGTTTCGCTTCCTGATATCTTGCGAAAAGAATTTTTACGTTGCTGACACGATTACGCAAGCTGGTCGGCGTTTCTTGCACTAATTGCAAAATATTCCGGTACTCGGTTACCATGTGTTCCCGTTCGTAGTCGGGTCTGCCACTCATCTTGTGTTCGTAAATACGACGCGCAAGTTCATCAACCCGGCGGCTGAATTCTTCGAGCGTTACAATCATCGTTTCGATTCGTTGCGTGCGTAAACCGAGTTCTTCGATCAACCGAACAGCGCGGCGACGTGACCGGCCCAAGCGAATCCAAGCCGCTTTTCGCGAATCTTCGGGATATGCTTTGCTGGTTGAAACCCGGTAGTCGCGCTGATTTCTCTGCGAAAGAAGCTCCAACGTGCGCAAATTGTGCGGGAACCGACCCATAATCTGCTGCTTTTCGAGACTGTCCGTAACCGAAACCTGCACGGTTCGGTCAAACGGTAACTCGTTGTGGTGAACGCGACGCAAAGTTCTTATTGCGTGGTGCATGACGTAATCGCACTCAAGCAACTTAGCACGAAACTTACGTCTGGTCACTTCAATCTGTTTAGCGAGGAAAATTTCACGCTGACGTGTCAGGAGCGGAATCTCACCCATTTGAGTGAGGTACATACGCACAGGATCGTCGGACCAAGTATCAAGCCCTTCGATTTTCAGCAGATCGTCGTCTAGTGGTTCAGCATCTTCGGCTTCTTCTGAATATGGTTCATCTGTCCCATCATCGTCGATATCAATAGAATCGGAATCATCGTCGTCTTCATCCTGCCGATCTTGACCGAGAACCATTGCCTCGTCATCGGAGTGTAAAGCGTCATCAAATTCATCAAGTAGTGCATCAGAGTCGTACAATGCTAGGCTCCTAAAAATATGTAGGTTGTGAAAAATGTATACTTTCGCGGATGGTGCCCAAAAATAAAATCAACTCATAAAAAAATAATAAAATATTTAGAGCGGATTCAATCGCATGTCATTCGGTATTACATCAAAATTTATTACGAAAAAAAATTATGAGTGTTCCTGAAAAATCGAAAAAAAAATTAAAAAAGATCACAAACGCCAAAATTTAAACACCTTTAGCGTCAGGTGGTTAACCAATTATACTATATTGTGACCCATAAATTAGACTTTTACCCGATTTTTTTACCACACGTAGTCGTTTTACCTCAGTTTCCTTGCTTTACCCTACTGGAAAAACAAGGGTACACAAAGCGAGTAAACTGAAAAACATTGATTACGTGCAGGATAGACAGGAACGGAACTCCATCAAAAAATGGTTTTGCTGAAAATACCGCTTGAGAAAACAGGGGAGGACCGAAAGGCATACACAAAACAAGCTCATTCCAGAAATTCTTGGGCAAAAAAAAGATCGAACCTGCATAAACAAATTTACCTGACAAACATATCAGGGACTCTATGCGTTTGGGTTCAATCGGCGAGCTTTATCGAATTACCTAAGGAAATATTTTGCTTTGCGAAAAAATATACGGAAGAACATGTGTAACAACTCAGGTCTTACTATTTGGAGCGACGTTATTGTCCTCCTAGTTATGGGCTATAAGAGCTGCCTGTAAAAATTGTTTAGCGTACCACGCCTCCGCACATCATATTTTACCGCTTTCTTGAGTTTAAATCCAGTAAAAAATAAAATAATTGTTAATTTTTTGCAAATTTTTCGTTAAATTAGGTAAAAAATTTCACTTGACACTTGTATTTGGTATGCAAAGACTTTCGCGATTTGGCAAATTGGACCTACCGTTCAGGCAGAACGCTTCGCGTGAAGTAATTCGCCTTCCGCAAGCTGCCGTCGAGGCGTGACTCGGTCGGCTCGCTTATCACCTATCACGTTTGTCTACCAAAATGTTGCCGGACAGCTCGCTTTTATTCACTTTCCACATTTTTATGGGTCATTGATTTTTTTTTCGCAATGTAATAGACTGTATACGTTAAATTTTTATCGAATTATCACAGGCGGGTCGGGAAGCACTATTTTTTCGCAATGAGTAGTCCAAATAACAAAAATTTTCCTTTGCCAAGTATTCAACGGTTACCGGTGTATCTGCGGTTCCTGAAAGAATTGCGTGATAAAGGAGAAATGTCAGTTTCGTGCACGCAAATAGCAGATGAATTCGGACAACTAAGCGTTCAAGTACGTAAAGACCTTTCAATCACCGGCATTATCGGACGCCCAAAAGTTGGTTACAAAATTGCAGAACTAATCGAATCAATTGAAGAATTTCTCGGCTGGAACAGACGTACCGTTGCATGTCTTGTCGGTGCCGGCAGCCTCGGCAGCGCAATTCTCGGCTACTCTGGGTTTTCGCAGCTTGGATTGGATATCGTTTGTGCGTTTGACGCTGATAAAAGCAAAATCGGTAAAAAAATTCATGAACGACCAGTTTACGATTTTTCTAAACTGGCCGATTTCGCGGAAGAATTCAAATTCGAAATGGGCATTATCACCTGCCCCGCTCCGGCAGCTCAAGACGTGGCAAACGCTCTCGTCGCGTCTGGTGTTAGAGCAATCTGGAACTACACTCCGGTAAGGTTAGAGCTTCCCGACAACGTCATTTGCGAAGACGTAAAACTTTCGGCCAGCCTAGCAGTGCTGTCCAGCCGAATGAGAGGGTAACTTTTTTAGACGTTAGACTTCAGACGTTAGATTTTAGAAATCTGGTCGCTGTCCACAAAAATCATAGGGACATTCTACTTATAAAATTCTCTAACTCGCATAATCGATTCGAAACCGCCGAGCTTCAAGCAGTCTTCCAGACATTGCATAGCGGGATTATCCGGCGTGAGAATATCATAATTTCTTTTAACCGAACCTATCACGTGGTCCAGTCCCAGCGGCATTGCTTTTGTGAGAAAAGCACTTTCAAGCGGTCCTTTCGTCGGTGAGCCGTCTGCTCTTTTCGGCGGTAACATTACCGTGAAATTACTCAAGCCAACCGAAGCGTGTACGCCACGAAAATCTTCGTCGTTTTGAATCATTTCCAATGCGTCCAGAAGACGTTTCACGTTTCCTTCTGAATCGGTTCCGATTGGCGCAATGCCTGGGTCGAAAATGCAGTCTTCATTCGGAATACCGACCTTTCTCGCTTCGCCCAACAAGAACTTTGCCGCTTCGTAAGTTTCCTCGGCTGTGTGACACGCTCCGCCTTGACCGTTTTTGCAATGTTCGGAAATAAGCAAAATCGGCCTGAAAGGTCGAACTGCGTATAATTTGAACATTTCGGTTCTAAGCGGTGAAATCGAGTTCAAAATCGGCTTGCCTCTTGAAGCGTCACATGCCACTAGCCCCGCCTCGGCAATTGCCGGATCAGGCGTGTCAATTGAAAGCGGCTTTTGCGTCACTTGCTGCACTTCGCCGACCAGCATTTTCATAAAGTCCGGGGTGCGTGGCCCCACGTTTACGTCAATGAAAGCGGCGCCACCTTCATCCTGAGATCGAGCCAGCTCTTTTAAACCGGCAATATCTTCCGCTTCGAAAAGTTTGTGCGTTGACGGAACCGAATCGTTGATTGATTCGCCGATAATTAACAATGATGGAATTGGCATGATAGGAG
>JBOFQC010000696.1:0-2487 GCA_051660725.1 Thermoguttaceae bacterium | reverse complement strand
GATGCTACTTGTGTCGCTGTCGCAGTTCCGAGCGCTGGAAAACCGTTTGCATTAGAAGGTCGGCGTGTGCTTGTCGTAAGTGAAAACCATATTTTACGTTCAACTTTAGTACAGCAATTACACGCATGGAAAATGGTTGTGAATAATGTGTCTTCCGCAGACGAAGCTATTACGGTGCTACGCAACGCCGAAAGCAGAAAATCGTTTGACATTGTTTTTATTGATGCGAAGTTAAATGACACCAATGCGAACCGCACCTTTGTGAAGACTATTAGCACAGACCCAGTGCTGCAGCATATCGGCGTGGCAATAATGGTGCCGTTTGCGTCCGAGATTAATCAGGACGAATATAACGAAGGAAAGGTGGCGTATCTTGCGAAACCGATATATTATTCGTCACTGTTTGACACATTAATGACGCTTTTGTACCGGGAAAAGCTGGATGAAGTGACTACGCATAGCAATTTTAACGCTAGTGATTCCAGTACTTTCAGGATTACTAATGAACAAAAACGTAAAGAGCGGAAAAAACAACAGATTGAGCAAGCGAAACAATTCAAGATACTCGTGGCGGAAGACAACAGAATAAACCAGATTGTTGTCAAAAACTTATTGAACGAAGCAGGATTTGAATGCGATTTGGTTATCAATGGTCGTGAGGCGTGTGATGCCGCAATGTCCGAAAAGTACGATTTGATTTTAATGGATTGCCAAATGCCTGAAACCGACGGATACGAAGCGACTATGCTTATCCGCAATTGGGAACGAGAACAGGGAACCAAACGTATACCGATCATTGCACTTACAGCGAACGCAACAAAAGATGATTCGGAAAAATGTTTCAAAGTTGGCATGGATGCGTATTGCAGCAAACCAATTGATGCGCAAAAAGTTATCAACGAAATAAGAAAATGGTTACAAGCACACGATTAGTTAGTGTTTGAAAGAATACATTAGATAAAAATTTACCAATGACCTCCAAGGCGTTTTACCGAATTATTGCAATACTGCTTGTTATCATTGCATTTTTACTTGTTCAGTTCGTGATACACCGGGCACAGCAGGAGAATGTTCGCAAGTTAGTCGTCGCGGAAGAGATGAGATATAGCATGTCGCTGCTGGATGATGAGTCCAGTGGTGACGCTGAATATGCCAAACTTGACGACGCTATTGAAAAGCAAAAAAAGCAAGTATCAACGCTTGAACTTTATTTTATAACTACACAGCTTGTTGCGTTTGCGATTCTAGTACTGCTAACATTCAATATTGTTAACATCTTGAAAAAAAATGCTGTCCGTGCTGAAAACGAACGGGTCCTCCTGTTAAATAAAAAACAGGATTTGCGGCTTGATAATATTTTTAACACTTCAACGGAAGGAATTTATCTTCTTGACAGGAATTTTGTAATCAAGCGTGCGAGTACGGCTGTTGAAGAAAAGTTTAAAAACATCCTGCCATTAGTAGGCGAAGTTTGTTACAAAAAGGTCCATAATCGTGAAACACCTTGTGAAGGTTGTCCGGTTAATGAGACAATGGAAAAAGGTAGGATTTCAAAAGGAACTGTATACAGTTCACATCTTCATGCGTGGATTGAAAATACGGCATCCCCAATTTTAGACCCTGTTTCAGGTGAAATTACCGAAGTCACTGTAAATTTTCGGGACGTAACGGAAAGCATTAAAATCAAAGAAGAGCTTACGCAATACCAGTCGCAATTAGAAGAACTCCTGAGAACTCGGACAGACGAACTTCAGTGGAGCGAAGCGAAAATGCAAGCGGTTCTCGATGGTAGCGTAGCAATCGTATTTTATTCGCCTGATGGTACAATTCAGGACATAAACCATGCTTTTATTGAGATGCTTGGTTATGATAAAGACGATGTTGTTGGACACAATGTAACAGAATTTTATACTAAAGGTTTTCTTGAAGCAAGTATCGGGTTACGCGAACAATTGAAAGAGGGCAAAATAGATGAATTCAGGCTTGACCTTGCGCTTGTACATAAAAATGGAACAACAATTTGGGTCGATGCGAATGCAATCCCTATCAGAGATGAATTCGGTAAATGTATCCAGCTTGCCGGTATCTGTCTTAACATAACTGATCGCAAGAATCTGCTTTCCAGTCTTGAAATAGCAAACACAGCCGCTATTCGCGCCAAGAAACAAACAGCAATCATCATGGACATGGCACCATTTAGCGTGACTCTATTTAACTCTGATTTAGATGCGTTAGATTGCAATGCAGAAGCTGTAAAATTATTCGGGTTCACGCACAAGGAGGAGTATCTTGATAATTTCTTCAACCTTATGCCGACCCAACAACCTTCTGGGCAATTGTCCAGTGATTATGCAAATATGCACATACGTGAAGCATTTGCTACTGGTTACAAGCGTTTTGAATGGGTCCATCAAAAACTGGATGGCGAACTAATACCGACTGATATTACGTTGATTCGCTATGAGTTTGATGGCGAACCTGTTGTAT
>JBOFQC010000695.1:0-4136 GCA_051660725.1 Thermoguttaceae bacterium | reverse complement strand
TCCTCCGTAACGTTGATCCCCAGTATTTTTGCCATCTGTAACGTGCCATCAACGAGATGCGGACCTCCTGGTGCAAAGACATGAGTCAGAAATGGCTGGCAAGAAACGGAAGGACTAACCAACACACGGTATTTTGCGCCAGTCCATCGCATTAATAGTCGTTCTGACAACTTACTATTATTGTATGAAATGACCAAATCATATTTTTTGAAACCGAGCGACCAAAGTGTCCAAAAATACGAAAATACGCCCACCAAAAATGTTGAAAAAAACTTTACTCTGTAATTGTCCAGTTCAATTACGTGATCAATATCAGGGTGGTTTTTGATCGCCGAATATGCCTTTGTATGCACAAGCCAAGATATCTCAATCTCTGGGTATGCAGTCTTGATCGCATGGACTGCAGGCAAACCGAGAACTACATCGCCGATTGCGCCTCGACGCACGACAAGAATTTTCTTGATTTCCTTGATTGGTATATCTGTATTCATGATTAGTTTTGTGGTATTTCACTCGCTTACGCTTGGCTCTCTTAAATCGCTTCGTGTTCCATTTTCTATTACTTTCAATACCTGTGTCAAAACTACTTCAGGTGCAAGATTTTTCAAACAAACATTTTCAGCAAAACCACGAGGACACTTTTTGTTGTATACCGGTGTGATCCATTCACATCCTCCTAGACAAGAATCTGACCGCATATTGATATTCTCGGCGTAACCATAAAACTGCTCCTCTGTCGGCCCAAACATGACAATGCTTGTTCCTCCCTTGAGAAAATGACGCAAATGCACCAGACCACATTCGCCATCAATATGACAACTGGATTGCTGCACCAAAACCATAACATCTTCAAATGAAGTTTTGTTTCGCAGATCCAAATCTACACCATTAATAGGGAGGTTTTTTAGTATACCTAGTTGTACGATACTCACATCTGGCATCCGTTCCTTGATGCCTTTTACGAGCGTTTCGTAATGGGACATTGGCCACAATTTAGTTGCCTCACTCCGGTTCCCGCCGCCTACTCCACGTTGTAGTGTGATGAAACGTCTGTTTTCAAGCGAAAATTTTGCAAGTGTTCCTTGCGTATCAGCAAAAATTTTGGGTTGAAAAACTGATTTAATCTTAAGTTGGTTGCCAATATCCGCCTGCTGAAGTCGGTTCTGTCCCTGAAGCGTTGCGTGTTTTCTGCCCAGATAATCCCCATAGGTCCCAGTGCGATAAACAACAGGATTATCCTTGCGGAATTCATCAACTTTTTGGCACCACTGATACAGTTTAGGACAGAGGGAGCTAATTTTCGACTCGTTCAAATACTGAATTTCCGGATAACGCGTAATTGTGATATAAAGATCATAATCATTTTTCAAGTGCGATATTGGATGCACCTGCTTTACAAAATTCTGTTCACGACACAATACTTGGGTTATTTTACATGCATCACGTTTTTCCAACGCATATAAATCAAAGGCAATCTTACCCTCTAGAAACTGATGTAAGCATTGAAGGTAATTCAGTGATACGAGAATGTCGCCAACCCCTCCTTTGAGTTCAAAACCAACACGACAAATATTATCAGCTTTGGATCGCATCGGACGATTGAATTTGAACAGTTGCTTCAGGCTCCACAGCAAGAAAAAACTGTTCGCTTTCCAAGGATGGGTACCGTATTTTGCGTGGTACTGTTCACATTTGCGTGAAGCAGCATCAAGATAGCTGGTCTTATACATAATTACGTTTATATCCAAATTCAAAACAAATCCAGTTTATTCCGGCTGTTTTGAGTCAGTTTATTACATTACCTCTTAATAAGTGGTAGGGCGAGGCGTTTCACGGCTGGAATTAACTTCAGCCAATCTACTGGATTTTGCTTCTCGACAAGAACAAAAATCAAGTAGATTATCCCTCATTGAACAAATACGGAGAAAGAATATAAAAATTTTCGATTTAAGTCAAGATGAATTTTTCAAGCCAAAAGCATGACTTTGAGTTGTTCATAGGAGTTAGAATGTGGAACGGAAACCTCGTCCGTTTACTTTGGTGACAGAAATTTCTCCTAGTATACTGTCGCTCGGCAAAAACTGCATGTTTTCTATTGCAGGACAAGCTGAAAGATAATCAGTACCAAACTTTGAAAGATTCGAGAGCAGAACCTACCAATTTGCCCTCGGCGGCAGGTCGTTCACGCCTCGACGGCAGGTCGCGGGAGGCGAGACACTTCAAGCGAAGCTACTTATGCCTGAATGGCAGGTTCCCGCCATGCCGTGCTACTGTATAGTAGTATTTATCATGATTCGATCTCCGAAAAATTCACCAAGCATTCTTGAACGCAGATGGATTATCCTTAAAGAAAGTCGCATTGAGATTGGTTTCGAGAATTTTGCCGATTTCACCCAACGTTTTCTCATCTGCTCCGGCAATTTGAGAACTGTTCAGATCAAAAGAGAACATACGCGTTTTACTGAGTTCTAGCACGATTGAGTCGCCACTTTTCATTGCAAATCCGTTGTCTTTCATAATCTCGCGGATCGCGACATCCAAAGCATCCGTATCGAATATGGATTCTTGCTTGCCTTTTTGCGTTTTTTCGCTTTTCAGTTGAGATAATCTGTCAGGTCCTTCAAATCCACCCAATTCGACTATGGAAGTGTCCTGATTCCACGGAGCATCCATCGGCGTTAGACTACAGGCCCTTGTACCAGCATCGGCCGTTATCTTAATCAAATTCCCATTTTCGTCATAATAACGACCAATGCCGAGGTTATTAGGTATATCACTCGCATAGACTTTGCCTTCAACGGTGACTACTGATATGCCCACTTTTGCAAAAGAATCAGGGCCTCTTTCGGCTTGGTTGACGTTGGGGTTGTGAATAGGGTTGATTATCTGGCATGTATAGTAAAAGGAATCTTTATTTCGTTCGGTTTGTAAATCCATCCCCGACTCTTTGGCGAAATTTTCTAACATCGCTTCGGAGAGAGCGACACCGTTGACCTTCGTGTTATTAAGATCATTAATGATCGCACCAAGCTCCCCTTGATCTGGGGTATTCCAATCATAAGATTGTTGCTTGACGGAGCCGCCGGTGGATTGAAACTTTCCACTTTTGTCAATAACAAGACCGACGGAAAACAAATCTTTTTCACCTAATCCGTGCTGCTTCATGACCTTCGTCACGGCCTCGTCGATGCTTGACGCCGAAATGCCTTCCTTTTCTGCTGATGAGGAAGTCGGCTTCATTACGGTGGGAATGTACTCGTCTTTGACGCTCGAAATAGAGGACGCTAGCAACCCAGATGCTGTTTTAGATTGAGTAATACCAACCGCTTGTCGCTCAGACTTTGAATACAATCCAAATGAAGAATTATGCCTGATTTCCATTTTATTATCCGTGCAAAAAATTGTTTAATCTTCATTCCCAGTATATTACATACTCATAAATTTACAATTGCAATTACAATTACATTTATCATCTGAAATAACCTGGAGTTAGCCAGACATAGTTATATCTGATTAAAATATCATATTAATCTCATCTTTGTATCATTGCCGCTGCAAACTAGAGCGAAAATTTTGTGGATTCCGGATTTTCGCCGTTTGGTTGTTCGGTAAGATCGTAAAATTTCAACGTTTAACAGCTTATTCACAAGTAACCGGTGTGCCATGATTGATTCGATGCTAGAATATTGCGAAATTGACTTTAGTCATTATCCTTTATAAATGCAAGATTTGTTAAGAAAAAAAGTTCAATATTATTCATTAATATTAAAAATTATTTTGTCAGGAAATTATGTATAAAATTATTGACAATTTTCAATAAACTATCTTGGTGCTATGTAAATATTTATTTTGGAGTTTGCCACCGAACCCTGCTCGGAGTTGTGCGCTGCAAAGCAAGAGTAAATCCTAAATCTTAATCTTTACATACTCCTGCTATGACGCAATGAATTGGTATTGATCTTGTCCATTTACTTGTCCTTCGTGGTGTGAATACTCATTAAGAACCAGTCCCTAAACTCGTAATCGCTTAAAAACAGGGTGTTTACAATAAGTTTGAGGTTGTAAAAAAAGGTGGGTCATGCTACAATCATTATTTCGATTTTCCACAATCACGACAATGGAGTGTCACATGCCCA